>JBJKSK010000319.1:0-4595 GCA_046704125.1 Desulfobacterales bacterium
TCGAGAAACAGCGAATCACAGACCTCAACATTCTGGGTTTTTATGGCGGGCAGCAGGGCAAGGGTGGTAAGCATCTGGCGGATTCCGCGGGTGACCTGCTGCTGCTGGGCGGCCAGGCTCTGGACCAACAGTAAGATATTGTTTTTTGCTTCCAGGATTTGGTGAGCGCGATCCTTGATCCCGGATGCAACGATGATGGCCGCCGCCGGGAGAAACGCCACCACGACCAGCAACATCAGCTTCTTGCGAATCGACCACGAAGACAGCATCGGTTTGGCATCCATGGTCATTTCTCTTTCTCTGGTTTCTGAAGTTTGGTCTTTGCGGTTTCAAGCTGACCAATGATCTCAGGGATCATTGTCTTTTGTTATCTTCCCATTTCGAAGTAGATGCCGTGTTCATGGCGCCAGTAGCCACGCCGTAGGCTTCTTTTGCCAACTCGATTGCCGATGGGGTTTGCTTTTTTCCAGAACATCGCTAACCGCCTTTAGTTGGTAACAGCGGCCTTAATTCTTTGGCTCTGGATTACGAGGATCAGCTCCCAGTGGAGCTATGAGAGCTCTGATCGAAAGTTGTGCATGAGGGATAGGCGGCGGTCTATCCTCCGGTTGAATGTTGCGGCAGTCAACTGACCGCCCTGCAATGGAGAGGATACACCACACACGAAAAATGATAACACAATTAATCTGAAAAAACCAGAAACCTTTGTTGAAGACCCGCTCACCGAGATTCTCGCCAGAGGAACCGTAAGCTCCTGGCTAATGATATCCATGGAGTGGCGGCAAACCTGGGCGTGGTTGATTCAGAAAATTTTTGGGGTAGATCCATTCATATGCCTGAAGTGCAAGAGAGGAGATGAGAATTGTCGCTTTCATTGAGGATGAGTCAGTCATCAAGAAAATATTGAAGCATCTGGACCTTTGGGATACAATATATTGTGCCGATTATTCCTTGACAACCTGTCATAATTTCGGCTTATAATTGTTCCCATAAAGCAAGTTCCTATCTTCTCTCCCAGCCGATAGCAAATACGGTTTAATTCGGCACCTTGTCAATCAGAGAGGTGTGTCCCGTCCCGGAAAAATACAAGCTGCATGCCAATCCATGCAGCCGACCGGTCATTAAGAATTAAAAACATTATCAGACGGATCATTGCTGAACAGCAGGAAGATGAGTGTCGCGTGAACGATAGGCGGTGTCAAAACGGCTTGCAGATTGTAAGCGGTTCATAGCCGACGATTTTTTCATTAAATCACCATCATGATCTTTGCAAATGGAGGCCGTCCGGGGCGACAATTTTTTCGTCAAGGCACGTACAAGAGAAAAAGGAGTCATGCCATGGCAATGTCAAAATTTGCAACACTGGCCATTCTCACCGGCGGGGGGGATGTGCCCGGTCTGAACCCCTGTATCAAACAACTGGTGCTCCTGGCCTCGCAACGCGGAATGAATATTCTCGGCATCCGTAAAGGATGGGAAGGGCTGTTGGCTTATTCTCCAAATGATGACGAAACGCTCAAGGCGAACATTATGCCGTTGAATGCCGACAGCGTTCGCACCATCGACAGATCCGGGGGCACGATACTGCACACCTCGCGGTCCAACCCCACATCGGTGAATTATAAAAACGCCACGGAATTTCTCAAGGCTTCTTTTATCGATCAGACCCGGAAAATGGATTTTACCGACCATGTCCTGAAAAACCTGGCAGCCCTGAATATCGATGTGCTGGTGGCTATCGGCGGTGACGATACCCTTTCTTTTGCCCTGCGCCTGCACAAGGAAGGCTTCCCGGTGATCGCGATCCCCAAAACCATGGATAACGACGTTACGGGAACGGATTATTGTATCGGATTTTCCACGGCGGTCACGCGCAGTGTTCAATTCATCCATGCCTTGCGAACCTCATCAGGCTCCCATGAACGAATCGCCGTTGTGGAGCTTTTCGGCCGCTATTGTGGAGAAACCTCCCTGATATCCGGCTACCTGGCCGGGGTGGAACGTGTGGTGATCTCCGAGGTGCCTTTTGATGTTGCGCGCCTGGCCGGTTACCTGGTCCAGGATCGCAAGCGAAATCCCAGCAGCTATGCCATGATGACCATCAGTGAAGGCGCTCAGATGATAGGCGGTGAGATGGTTCTTTCCGGAGAGGCCGATGCTTACGGTCACCGCAAACTTGGCGGTGTCGGCGCGCTCACGGCCGAGGCCCTGAAAAAAATCACCGGCATCGATATGATTTTCCAGCCGCTGTTATATCTCATGCGCAGCGGGTCGCCGGACTCCTTGGATCTGATGGTGGCCATGAACTATGCCAACCTAGCGGTAGAATCGATAGCCGCCGGTAAAACCGGACTAATGGTGGCCTTGCGTAAGGGATGCTACAAAGCGGTGGATATCAACGCCCTGACCGGCGGCGCCAAACGGGTGGACGTGAAAGCTCTGTATGATGCCGAGGCCTATCGGCCGGCCATCGAAAGAATCGATGCCATGCCCATGTTCTTGTACTAGTCGCTAAAAAAGGAGAACTGAATCATGAAAACCACCCTGACCGCCATGCGGGCGGATATCGGCAGTATCGGCGGACACCTGCAGCCCAGCAAGCAGGTGGTGGATGCCATCGCGGCATACATGAACCAGCAGGGCAGGGACCAGGTCGTGGATCATAGTGTCAACTTCACTGGTGATGATATTACTCTGCTTTGCACCCACCACAAAGGGCCGAACCATACCGGCCAGCATGAGCTGATCTGGGGCGCCTTTAGTCATGCCGCCGAACTGGCTGTGGAACAGGGGTTGTACGGCGCCGGTCAGGATATCTTCAAGGAGGGTATTTCCGGCGCGTCCAAGGGGCTGGGGCCGGCGCTAGTTGAAATGGAGCTGGAAGAACGCGCCAACGAAACCTTTTTGCTGTTTTCCGTGGATAAAAGCAATCCAGGCGCCTTCAACCTTCCTCTCTATCTGGCTTTTGCCGATCCCATGCACTGCCCCGGCCTGATGTTATCGCCGAGGCTGAGAAAGGGCTTCAGTTTCGAAATCATGGATGTGGTCTACCAGGCGTGCGACCGCGTGGTCACCTTGCATGCACCGGAAGATCTATACAACATGGCCGCTTTACTGCGGGATGACCAGCGATTTGCGATCCGCGATATATTTTCGCGCACCACCGGCGAACAGGCAGTGGCTGTGAGCACCACCCGGTTGCACCATATCGCGGGCATCCTGCTGGGCAAAGACGATCCCGTGGCCATCGTTCGGGTTCAAGACGCCTTCCCGGCGGCCGGTGAAATCCTGGCGCCTTTCGGGATCGGTGCCTATGTCAGCGGCTCTCTGCGGGGCAGCCATTACGCCCCTCTGATGCCGGTGCGCCAAAACTGCAAGGTTGCCCATTTCGACGGCCCGCCGTCGGTTAGTTGCACGGCCTATTGCCTGCGCAAAGGCAAATTGACGGCTGCCGCGGATCTTTTCGATCATCCGGTCTGGGATCACATCCGGGACCGCGTTGCGGCCAAGGCCCTTGAGATACGCGCTCAGGGGTTTTTCGGCAACGCCATGCTGCCTTTCGAATCCCTGGCCTACGGCGGCATCATGAAAATTCTGCAGGAACTGGACGACCGTTTCGTGGTGGAAAAGCCGTCAAGTTCCTGAAAAAGGAGACTCCCTTCCCTGCGTTCATTCTCGGCCAGGGGCAGCAGTACTGAGGTCTGCAATCGATCCCAGGCCGCGCCGCGCGGCATATTGATGGGGTTTGAGAACATTCAGGTTTGGGTCGCAGCCTCTCTCGATGGGCCAATGAAGACATAGCTGCGATTTCACGCAGCACAACTTCCGTTTCTATAAGTGGTACTGAAATATTGTGCCATTTATCGGAAATTTGTCCATTAGCCCCAGACTAAAGGCCAAAGCCATTAAACCCAGCCAGTTCAAACACGTGAACGTTGATACGACGGTTCAGGTCCAAATCGACCTTCCAAGTGCTTACTGACTGAATCCGTACCTACTTCAACGGCACGCAGCTGCACTTGTCCTGGGTATGAGTACATAGTTTTTGTGCTACCCCGTGAATGCTTACGAATGTCTTGATGCAAAACCCAAAACTTCTTGATGGGCAGGAGAACTTTGTTTGCGGCTGTGGAAGCTGATGCCTTTCCTCATCAGGGATGGAAGGCAAAGGAGGATGAACAATGGGGTACAAAGACATCTTGAGAAATTCCATACGTACGTTCGAGGATCTTGAAAAATGGCTGACCGGGCAAAAAGCCAGAATCGATCCGAGATTAAGAGACGTAATCGAAAAATACCCCATGCGGGTAAACAGTTATTACCTCGGCCTGATCGAAAAAATGAACGACCCCATTTGGCGGCAGGCCATTCCGGATATCGAAGAACTCGAGCATTACATGGATCTGACGCCCGACCCCCTGGATGAGGAAGGCGGCATTCCGCTGGGCGGTCCCAGGACGATCATCCACCGTTACCCGGACCGGGTGCTATTGTTTGCATCATACCAATGCGCCATGTACTGCCGTTTCTGCACCAGAAAACGGAAAGTCGGTGATGACAGGAAAAATCCTTCCATTGAAGTGTTGAATAACGCA
>JBJKSK010000320.1:0-7785 GCA_046704125.1 Desulfobacterales bacterium
TGGACAGTGTGTCGGAGATTTGCAGCATGCAGGCCGGACAGCCCGTGGCCACCGTCGAAGCGCCGCTGGCCTGGATGTTTTGCGCTTTGCGGGTTCCGATCCGGCTGGAGATGCCGTAGTACTGCAGGTTGAAACTGCCTCCCATGCCGCAGCACCGGTCGGCTTCGGGCATTTCGACGAGCCGGTAGCCAGGGGTGGCCGACAGCACCTGTCGGGGCTGGGCGGCGACTCCCAGAGAATTTTTCAGGTGGCAGGGGTCATGATAAGTGACGGCAATGGCTTTGCCTGATGTCGCATCGGCGGGGCCGAGTCCGATTTTTTCCACTAGAAACCGGTTGATGTCCATGGTTTTTTGGGACAACTGGCTTGCGGCATGGGCCTGGGTTTCACCGGCCATCATCGGCCAGACGTTGGCTATGGTAGAGGTGCATGAGGCACAGGCCGTGACCAGATAATCGAAGCCGCCGCCGCGAAACTGGGCCAGATTGTGGGCCAGCAGGCGGCGAAACGTCTCCGTGTCGCCCGCGGAAACCACTGGAATTCCGCAGCATGCCTGGTTTTGTGGCAGATAGATCCCCACCCCGTGATGTTTCAAGACCGTTACCGTGGCCTCGGCGATCTGTGGAAAAATTTTATCCACCAGACATCCGACGAAGACGGCGACCTTCAGTCCGGATTGACCTCTCGGGGTGTCCAGGGAGGTCCTCCGGCGGTGAAAGGGGGTGTCGGCCAGAGTCTTGAAGTGGCGGCCTCCGATCAGCGGCGAGACGATCCGGGCGCACGAGGTGCCCACCACCTCGTTTACCGGCCGGGTCAACAGCTTCTGGACCCGGGATCCCCACTGGGCGATTCGGTCCAAGCGCTCCGGGCTGGCCAGCATCTGGCGGAGCACCGCTTTTTTGACGGGGGCCAGCCCCGTGTAGCCGGATAGAATCGCCCGGGCCTTCCTGAAGATTTCCAGCGCGTTGACCCCGCTGGGACAGTTGGCCGCGCAGGATCCGCACAGCAGACACTTGTTGAGCCGTTCGGCCACGCCATCCGGGTCCTGAAACATATGCTGCGTCAAGGCCTCAAGCAGTACGAGTTTCCCCCGGGCCACGTCGGCCTCCCGCCCGGTTTCGGCATACAGGGGGCACACCGATTGACACACCCCGCAGCGCATACAGGTCACCAGCTGGGGTTCAAGCGCTTTCATCAATTTTATCAAATGAATGATTTCGGCCATAGCGCTTTAGACTCCTATGCTTTTGCCGGGATTGAGGATGTTGTTGGGGTCCAGTGCGGACTTTATCCGTTTGGCGTAGAGTACGGTGGCGCGTCCGGTCTCTTTTTCCACGAACCGGGATTTGGCGATCCCGATGCCGTGTTCTCCAGACAGTGTGCCTCCAAGGGCCAGCGCCCGTTCAAAGATCTCCTCAATGGCCGCTTCCACCCGGGCCCACTCCGAGGTGTCTCTGCGATCCGTGAGAATCGTCGGGTGCAAATTGCCGTCTCCGGCATGGCCGAAGGTGCCGATGGCCAATCTGTACTTTTTGCCGATGGCCTCCAGCTGCTTGACCATAGCCGGAATCTGGCTGCGGGGCACGGTGGCGTCTTCCAGCACCAACGACGGTTTGAGCTTGGCCAGCGCTGAAAGCGCCATGCGCCGGGCCTGCCAGACCTTGTCGCGCTCGGCGGCGTCTTTGGCCACGCGTACGGAGCCCGCGCCCTGCTCCCGGCAAAGGGCCGCTACGTTTTGGGCGTCTTCCTCGACTTGCGCCGGATACCCGTCGGTTTCCACCAGCAAAAGCGCTCCGGCATCGGTGGGAAGCCCGGCGTGGCTGAAGTCTTCCACGGCGCGGATGGTGAAGTTGTCCATGATCTCCAGGGTGGCCGGCACGATCCGGTTGGCAATGATGGCCGCTACGGTCTCGGAGGCCGAATCCATGTCGGGAAACACCGCCATCATGGCTTTCCGGTGGGCGGGAAGCGGAATCAGCTTGAGAATGATCCGGTTGAGCACGCCCAGGGTGCCTTCCGAACCCACCATCAATCCGGTGAGGTTGTAGCCTGTCACACATTTGACGGTTCTGGACCCGGTTTTGACCAACTGTCCCTCGACATCGAAAAATTCCAGACCCATGACGTAGTCGCGGGTCACGCCGTACTTGAGCCCCCTGAGTCCCCCGGCGTTTTCCGCCACATTGCCCCCGATGGTGGAAACCGCCATGCTTCCCGGATCCGGCGGATAGAACAATCCCTTGGCTTCAACGGCGGCGGCCAATTTGGCCGTGACCACCCCGGGCTCAACCACGGCGTATAGATCTTGTTCGTTGATTTCGATGATCTTATCCAGGGCGTTGGTTACCATCACCACCCCTCCTTGAACGGGGATGGTGCCGCCACTGAGGTTGGTGCCTGATCCCCGGACCGTGACCGGAATGCGATGCCGGTTGCACAGGGCCACGGCCCGTCCCATGCTTTCGCCGGATAGGGGCCGGATGACCAGCGCGGGCACCACCGGATCCAGCACGGCCGCATCATAGGAATAGGTCACCAGATCCGCCTGCTGGCTCATGACGTTGCTTTTGCCGACGATCTCTTCCAATGCCTTTATCAGGGGTTGGGGAATCATGGGCCTCTCCTGTGTGTTTTTCAGAACCATGAAAATATTGGTATGACCTTAAATCATTTGCGGGGAAAATCGAACAAGCCCTAAAGGTTTTGCATTATAGCGCCAGAATGAGATATTATAGCCTAAGTAAGAACGGTTTTCAAGTGGCTTTCATGGGATGGCCGCTCTATAGGACCAAAGGTCCAACCTTTTAGATTCGCAGATATCCCTTATCCGCTGTACAGGAGGGGGGAGACGGCGCCCTGCAAGGGTTTCCGGGCTTTTCAGGACAACTGGATCGACCCCGATCGCCGAGGCTTAAGCCATTCGGTATTTCTCACGAGGTCATTGGAACCGGGGTATTTCTTTGATCAACAGCGGATCATCGGTGATGATGCCGTCGACGCCCATGTCAAGCAGTTGATTAATTTTTTGGACAGAATTCACCGTCCAGGGAAACACCCGGATGTCGGCTTCATGAAGTTGTTGGACCTGGGCGGCATCGATTTTGTGGAAATTGGGATGCCAGGAAAAAGCACCCATGTTCCGGCAGGCTTTCAGGCTCGTCGCATCGGCAGGCTCTTCAGACAGCAGTGCCAGGGCCGGTGCATCGGGTGCAACGGCCAGGCGTCCCAGAATCCGCCACTCGAAACTCGATACCAAGACGGTATCGACCATGTGCTTGGCCTGCACCAGCGACAGCACCTGTCGCTCTGCGGCATCCCACGGAGCGTCCGGTTCAAAGGCTTCAGGCTTGATTTCGATATTGATCAGGATCCGGCGGCCCACGGCGTCGAGCACTTCCTCCAGGGTGGGAATCCGCGTCTGGGCAAAACGGGGATCAAACCAACTTCCGGCATCCAGTTGTCTGGCGTCTTTCAGAAGAATTTCCCGAACCGGTCCCTTTCCAGTGGTGGTGCGGTCCAGGGTGTCGTCGTGGATCACCACGAGTTGCCGGTCTTGCGTCAGGGTCACATCCAGCTCGATCATGTCGGCTCCGATATCCACGGCGGCCTGAAAGGCGGCCAGGGTGTTTTCCGGATACCGGGCGCGAAACCCGCGATGGGCGATGATCAGGGGGCGGGAAGTCGAACCGAGGCTTTTGAGCGATGGGCCGCGGCCTTTAGCGCCGCTGCGGGTTGCATCATGCATTTCACACTCCTTGCTATTGATGCCTATCATCGAATGAATTGCCGCCTAAGTCAATCCCTATCACAGGATCGCTTTTTGGCTTGACAAGCCAAGCCATAGAAAATATGAAAAACTTTCATGAACCGATTACAGCCCGACATCATGGCGCAGATTCAAAAAAAGTCGACCTCGGTTGTGCTTTGGTGGTGGCCCATCTGACGATGGGCGTTTCAATGGCTGTACCCGACCTGAACGCTTTAAAGCCCATCGTCTAAACCCGGCGATGGGCTTTTTGTGTTTTTGAAGGCTCAAACTGTAATGATCCCCCGTGCCTGCTTGAACCGTTTTTGGCGACGGCACCGCTTTTCGGTGGGAGAATTCTTTTGACCTGAGCGATCCGATCTATGCAAAAGGAAACCCGTGATGCCCGCCGCAACGCAATTAGGCGGGTTTTTTCGTCATTGTTCGCCAATCCAACAGATCGCTAACCCCATCAGAGGAGGAGCCCCATGATTCAGCGCAACATCATGCTAAAACCTGAAGACATGCCAAGGCAGTGGTACAATATCCTTTCCGACATCAAGCTCAATCCGCCGCTTGGCCCCGACGGCAAACCGGTGACCCCGGAGGCCCTGGCACCGGTGTTTCCCATGAACCTCATCGAGCAGGAGGTCAGTTCGCAGCGCTGGATCGACATTCCCGAACCGGTGTTGGATGTATACAGTATCTGGCGGCCCGCGCCGCTGATGCGGGCCCGGTCCCTGGAAAAAGCCATGGGCACTCCGGCGCGCATCTACATCAAGAACGAATCCACCAGTCCTCCGGGAAGCCACAAGCCAAACACCGCCGTGCCCCAGGCCTACTACAACAAGGTGTTTGGCATCGAGCACCTGGTCACCGAAACCGGCGCCGGGCAATGGGGCAGCGCCTTGTCTTTTGCCTGCGCCCAGTTTGGCATCGACTGCAAGGTCTTTATGGTTCGAGTCAGCTTCGACCAGAAGCCCCACCGAAAGACCATGATGGGCACCTGGGGCGGCCAGTGCATCCCCAGCCCCAGCCGGCAGACCCAGGCAGGCCGTGACGCGCTGGCCAAAGACCCGGATACGCCGGGAAGCCTGGGGGTGGCCATCAGCGAGGCCATCGAGTGCGCGGTGGGCGACACCACGGGGAAAACCCGCTATTCCCTGGGCAGCGTGCTCAACCACGTCATGCTTCACCAGACCGTTATCGGCCTGGAAGCCAAAAAACAGTTGGCGCTGATAGACGAATACCCCGACATCATCATTGGGTGCGCCGGCGGTGGAAGCAATTTTGCCGGGCTGGCCTTTCCTTTTGTGCTGGACAAGATCAACGGGCGCGATATCGAGATCTACCCGGTGGAGCCGGCGGCCTGCCCCACGATGACCCGGGCGCCTTTTGTCTACGACTACGGCGACACCTCCCGGTACACGCCGCTGCTTCCCATGCACAGCCTCGGCCACGATTTCGTTCCGCCTGCCATCCACGCCGGCGGCCTGCGGTATCACGGCATGTCGCCCACCGTCAGCCAACTCGTCGACGAGGGGCTGTTTAAGCCCAAATCCGTCAACCAGGTGGCTTCTTTTTCGGCCGGATTAATGTGGGCCCGCACCGAAGGCCTCATCCCCGCGCCGGAAACCACCAACGCCCTGGCCCAGGTGATCATCGAGGCCAACAAGGCCAAGGAGGAGGGGAAAGAAAAAGTCATTTTGGCCAGCTTCAGCGGCCACGGCCTGCTGGATCTGGGTTCCTACGAGAAGTTCCTGGCCGGCGAAATCGCCAACTATGCGCTGTCCGAAGAAGAAATCGAACGCGCCCGCCAGACCCTGAAAAATCATCCCGTGCCGTCCCACCTGAAAAGCCGGTAGACGGTCACCGGCCACCGTGGCGGCATTTCAGGACATCAGGTTCAAAAAGTGGTTGCCGCGCAAACCGGCCCCTGGCCCGGTCAAGGGCAAGCGCCGGTGCGACCGCCGGTTTAGGCCGCCTGCATGAACCAAAGGAAAAAACGATGGCCGACAAAAATCACCGATCCAGCCACAGCTCCATTTCCCGGGGCTTTGCGAAGCAGACGGCCCAGACGCTGCGCCGCCGGGCGGAAGATATCGCGGGCAGAGAAAAAAGCCTGTTCCTGGAAAATATCGAGGTCCTGTCCTCCGAAGAAATCCGGCACATGTTTCACGAGTTCCGGGTAAACCAGATCGAGTTGAAGATGCAAAACGAGGAATTGCGCCGGATGCAGGAGGAATTGGACCGCGCCCGGGCGGGCTATTTCGATCTGTACGATCTGGCCCCGGTAGGCTATTGCACGATTTCCGAAAAAGGGTTGATCCAAGAGGCCAACTTTACCGCTGCCACGTTGCTGGGTGTCGCCCGGGGGGCGCTGGCCACCCAGCCGATTTCCCGCTTTGTCGACAACGATGACCAGGATCTTTATTGCCGGCATCGCCAGCAGCTATTTGAAACCGGTAGCCCGCAAATGTTTGAATTGCGGATGTTGCCCCATGAAGGCGCCCCGTTTTGGGCGCATCTGGTGGCCACGGCCGTACAGGACACCGACGGGTTTCCCGTGTGCCGCCTCGTGATCAGTGATATCACCGAGCGCAAGCGCGCGGAAGCGGCGCTGCGGGAAAGCGAGATGAAATACCGCTCCATGATGGAAGCCATGAAAGATGCCGCCTGTATCTGTTCGCCGGAACTCAAAATCGAATACATGAACCCCAGGATGGTCAGCAGAATCGGCCGGGATGCCACCGGGGAATATTGCTACAAAGCGATCTACGACCGTGGCGAAAGTTGCCCGCGGTGCGTATTTGACAGAGTTTCGCAAGGCGAGCATGTCGACTATGAGCTGGCAAACCCTAAAAACGGCCGGTTTTATTCCATTACCGGCTCCCCGGTGTACCATTCCGATGGAACGATTTCCAAGTTATTGATATTTAGGGATATTACCGATATCAAAGCCATTGAAGCACAATTATACCAAACGCGGAAGATGGAATCCATCGGCACCATGGCAGGGGGTATCGCTCATGATTTCAACAACATTCTTTATATTATCACCGGAAACGCCGAACTGGCCATGCAAGACACGCCAAAATGGAATCCGGTATACAACAATCTCAAGGAGATCAAAGCCGCCGGGATGAGAGCCGCCGGCATCGTGAAACATCTGCTCAACTTCAGCCGGCGGACCAAGCAGAGACCCAAGCCCATCGGCGCCGTCAAGGTGATTCAGGACGCGCTGAAATTCCTGCGCTCAACGATTCCATCCTCCATTGAAATGCAGACCCGTCTGCCGGGCACAGAGACCACGATTCTTGGCGATCCGACGCAGATCAACCAGGTGATGATGAATCTGTGCATCACTGCCTCCCAGGCCATGGAAGTAGCCGGCGGCGTCCTGGAAATTGCCGTGGAACAGGTGCGGCTGGCCGATAACGCGCTTAAACGCTTTGCCGGCCTGAGCCCGGGGCCGTATCTTCAAATCAGGGTGAGTGACAGCGGACCGGGGATCAAACCGGAAATCGCCGAGCGCATATTTGATCCGTATTTTACCACCAAGGATGTCGGGAAGGGATCCGGCCTGGGGCTTTCCGTGGTTCACGGAATCGTAAAAAACCATCATGGCGCCATTGCCGTTGACAGCGAGCCGGGAAAAGGCGCCACCTTTACCCTGCTTTTCCCGGTGGCCGGCGAAACATCGGGGGAGGATGGGAAAGCCCCCGATCAGATCCCCCGGGGCCGGGGAGAAAAGATCCTTTTTGTCGACGATGAACTCTCCATCGCGAACATAGCGGGAAGGATGCTGCAACGCCTCGGGTATACGGTTCAAACAAAAACCAGCCCGGTGGAGGCCCTGGCGCTGTTTGAGTCCACGCCGGATGCCTTTGATCTGGTGGTAACCGACATGACCATGCCGCGGATGAACGGTGTCCAGTTGTCGGAAAAACTCATGGCGATCCGCCCGGCGCTTCCCGTGCTGCTTTGCACCGGCCACAGTTCCCTTGTCGATGTGAAAACCGCGGCATCCAAGGGGCTTT
>JBJKSK010000321.1:0-2594 GCA_046704125.1 Desulfobacterales bacterium
ACAACACTACTGTAGTTATAACTATAATCACTAGACATAACCGCATCTCGACGCTTTTCTTTGTCATGGTTAACCCTTTTCTATCTATAGTATACCGACCATAAGGTCGGGTAACGCCCATTGGCGAAAGCGCAATAGATTATAACCTCGACTTTCGGAAATGGATGGAAAGGTGAATGCCATTTTCTCGACCCCGATGTTTGGTGACGAACAGAAATCGGTTCAAAAAATGTGCCAAAACAGCGCATGGTATTTTATAAATCATAAAATCCGTATGTTGTATGCAATTCGAGGCTCATTGCGCGGCCCTGATAAACCCTATGCCTTTCCGCGAACCGGAATCAGAAATCCAATTGATGTATTTTCGATATGTTATGGCTTGAGATGAAATTTCACCCATGCAGGGCGCAACCATGGGTCAAGCGCGTTCGGTCGGTGATATCTACCTGGATTGATAATTGAAAACAGAAAAGGCGAATATACCAATGGAAAGGAGGCTCTCAGCAGTTTCGCTGCTTGGGGTTTTCTTGGGATATGAGACTCTATCTTGTATTCCGAGGCAGATCCCGATAACATCCTATCATGCCTTCCGGGTTGTCTTGAGAAACAAGACTATATCTTGTGTTCCAAGACCGATTTGCATAAGCTCTGACAAGCAAGGCACGAAATCCTGTGTTTACCCTGCCATCGGCAAATACCCGGATGCGGCCATTGATTTCGGCAGTACCGGTGACAGTTTCACCTTCTGTCTTCGTTTCATCGGATTTCCGGCATTCAAAAGCCGTGTGCGGGTCGTCGTTTGGAATTGAAATCCTGGTTGAGCCCTGAAAGGGCGATCATGAATAATGCTTGCCTGCGAAAGGTGATGACATGAATCTTCCCGTCTATCTGGACTACAATGGCACCACGCCCCACGCCCCCGAGGTGATCGAGGCAATGCGCCCCTTTCTGGAGACCGAATTTGGCAACCCCTCCAGCGGTCACTGGTACGGCATCGGGCCCAAAAAGGGGATCATGGCGGCCCGCGCCCAGGTGGCCGGGCTTCTGGGCTGCTCGGCAGCGGAGTTGCTCTTTACCAGCGGCGGCACCGAGTCCAACAACCATGTGCTCAAAAGCATCGCCGGCGCACGCTACGCGAGCGGCACCCACATCATCACTTCGAGCATCGAGCACCCGGCGGTTGTAGAGGTGTGCCGATTCATGGAGGGCCACGGTTTCACGGTGACCTTTCTCCCGGTGGATCAAGACGGGCTGATCGACGCTTCCGATGCGGCCGCCGCGATCCGGCCCGACACCATCATGATCTCCATCATGCACGCCAACAACGAAGTGGGCACCATCCAGCCCGTCGAAGCCATCGCCAGGCTGGCCCGGAAACAGGGTATCCTGATGCACACGGATGCCGCCCAATCGATGGGTAAGATCCCCGCACGCGTAGACCAGCTGCGGGTGGACCTGCTCTCGGTGGCCGGTCACAAGATCTATGCCCCAAAGGGGGTCGGGGCGCTTTACATCCGCAATGGGATCGAGCCGACGGTCTTTTGCCACGGGGCCGGGCAGGAAAACGGCCGGCGGGCCGGGACGGAGAACGTTCTTGAAATAGTGGGGCTGGGCAAGGCGTGCGAGCTCGCCGACCGGGGGCTGGCCGGCCACGCAGAGCACATGAAGGCCATGCGCGATCGAATAGAGGAGGGCTTGGCGCAGTCCCTGGCGGACATCCGCTTCAACGGCCACCGTGAAAAGCGCCTGCCCAACACGTGCAGCGTTTCGTTTCTGGGGCTCGAGGCCAACCGCATCCTGGAGGAGATCGGACTTGAGGTGGCCGCCTCGGCCGGGGCCGCCTGCCATTCCGACCGGGTGGAGATCTCCCATGTGCTAAAAGCCATGCAGGTGCCCGAGCCGTGGGCAAAAGGCACGCTGCGTTTCAGCACCGGCCGCTATACCACCGCCGAAGAGATCGATCGGGCTCTCGATGCGGTCGTCTCGGCCGTGAAGCGGCTCCGGGGGTAAAAGCCGCCATGCTGCCGTTAGACGTCCCCTTTCTGCCCGATGCGCACTATGTGCGCTTTCTGGAGAATCTGGGGCCGCACATCCACGCCGTGCACTTTGCCCTGTACGATCCGTCTCTGTGCGATGCCCGCGTGCGGCTGCACCGCCTCCCGGTGCAGGACCTGGCCGCGCATCTCCAACGGTTGCCGGGCCCGAAGAAATACCTCCTGGCAAACGGCCGGTTTCAGCCGATTGACCTGTACCGTGGTGAAAAAGACATGCGGCGGATCATCGAAGGGCTGGAACAGCTTTCCGGCGCCGGCCTCCTTCACGGCCTGATCTTTGCCGACGCCTACCTGCTCAGGGCACTGGCCGACGCCGCACCGGGGCTGGCCGCCCGCCTGGAAGCCGTACCGAGCATCAACTTCGGCATCGACGACGTGGGAAAACTGGAATCGCTGCTGGAGGTGATTTCCGCCTGCGGTTTCCGGCCGCCGGGGAAGATCCCGCTGGACCGCAGCCTCAACCGCCGCCCGGGAAAGCTGGCAGCCATCAGCCGGGAGATTCGCCGGCGCTGGCCGACGATGAAGATCGAACTGCTGGCC
>JBJKSK010000322.1:0-3246 GCA_046704125.1 Desulfobacterales bacterium
CGCCTGGGCCTTGTTTAAGGCGGCGTCAGTGGCAACAACACCGATGGTGGTATTTTGGGCCGGGGCTTTTTGTGGGGCTTGAGGCAGTCGGACCGCCCGCTTTCCGAGTTCGCCAAACTCGCCGGCAACCTCGAGACCAATCTCCCAAGGCTTTCCGGTGGCTGGATCGACGACCGTGCCCAGAGAGTTTACCGCCACCAGGGCAGCCACGGTGATGCCGGAGTCCAGAACACAACTGGCGCTGCCCAAACCGCCTTTGATGGCGCCGGAAAAAGCCCCGGTGCCCGCCCCCACACACCCCTGGGCTAAGGTTGCGCTCCCGGCGGCCCGGCAGGCCGCCGTGCCCCAATCGGGTCCAATCGGCGGGATGAAATCTTTTCCTCTTCCCAGATCATAGAGCACCGCCGCCGGTACGATGGGAGCTACATACCCGTTTTCCAGGGGAAATCCGAATCCACGTCCGGAAAGCCATCGCAGCACCCCGTCGGATGCCGCCAATCCATATACGGAACCCCCGGAAAGCACCACGGCCTGGACTTTTTCCACGATATTTTCCGGGGCCAGCAGATCGGTTTCCCGGGTGCCGGGTGCCGAACCCCGCACGTCGACGCCTCCCACCGCGCCTTCGCTGCACAGGACCACCGTGACACCGCAGGCGGCGTCAGGATCGGTGAAGTTTCCGACGCTAAGTCCGGTTATATCGGTCAGGGCGTTGTAGTTTCCGATGGCCGTCATAGGCGATGTCCTTTGCTTTCCCCGATCTTTAAGGATAGATCGTCTGCTGTTTTTCGAAGCTTCGAATCCATTGCCAAAGCAAAGGTTTCGAAAACTCCGATCCAT
The DNA here is from genome assembly GCA_046704125.1 of Desulfobacterales bacterium. GTDB lineage: Bacteria > Desulfobacterota > Desulfobacteria > Desulfobacterales > JBJKSK01 > JBJKSK01. The sequence goes on from JBJKSK010000322.1 coordinate 841, forward strand.
TTATTTGAAGCCACTTCTATTCAAAGAGTTTCCAAATATCAAGAACTCGTACCGGTTGGCAACACTTTCTGGAAATTCTATTGAAGTCAGGCGGCAAGTCTGCTAGCCTGCGAGGCGCCGGTGCAATAGGTTTTTCGCTTTCCAAAATTTTCCCTGTGATTTTAGTTTGCCTTCAAGAGGATTCCAAGCCGGCAAGGTGCCGGCAACGCGGCCAGCGAAGTTGGCCCTTGAAAGCAAACTGGTATGATCGGTGTGGATTTATGCTCAATGTCATCTGGATCGGTTTCTTTTTCACAGGCTTTGCCGCGGCCTTGTTCCAGTTTCTGGTCAACGGCCAGCAGGATATCTTTGCCGTCTTGATCAAGGCGGCCTTTGACAATGCCAAGACCGGCTTTGAGATTTCCCTCGGGTTGACCGGGGTGATGTGTCTATGGCTGGGTATGATGCGTATCGGCGAGAAGGCAGGCTTTCTCCAGGCTCTGGTTCGGTGGCTGTCTCCTCTGTTTTCCAGGATATTTCCCGAGGTGCCCAAAGACCATCCGGCCCTGGCCTCTATTGCCATGAACATGGCCGCCAACATGATGGGTCTGGACAATGCGGCCACACCCATTGGCATCAAGGCCATGCAGGAACTCCAGGAGCTGAATCCGGACAAAGACACGGCCAGCAATGCTCAGATCATGTTTTTGGTGCTCAATGCCTCTTCGGTGACGCTGTTGCCGGTTACCATATTTACCTATCGCGCCCAAATGGGGGCCGCGGACCCCACCGATGTATTCATTCCGATCCTGATGGCCACCTGCTGTTCCACGCTGGCGGGATTTGCCTTTGTAGCCATCGCGCAGCGTATCCGGCTCGATGCCGTGCTTGTGGCCTGGATCGGCGGTTTGATTGCGGCTGTCGGCGGATTGGGTCTGTGGTTTTTGAACCTGCCGGCCCAGCAACTCGCTTCGCGTTCTTCTCAGGTCAGCAACCTGCTTTTAATCGGGCTCATGGCCGCCTTTTTGATCGGGGCTGTTGTCAAACGGATCAACGCTTACGAGGCTTTCATTGAAGGTGCCAAAGAAGGGTTTATGACGGCTGTAACCATAATCCCCTACCTGGTGGCAATGCTGGTGGCCATCGGCATGCTGCGGGCCAGTGGTGCCCTGGGCGGGTTTGTCCACATGCTGCGATGGCTGGTTGCCGCCGTCGGGCTGGATACAGCCTGGGTAAAAGCCCTTCCCACCATGCTGATGAAACCGCTTTCCGGCAGCGGTGCCCGGGCCATGATGGTCGAAACCATGAAAACCTACGGTCCGGACAGCTTTTCAGGCCATCTGGCATGCATTGTCCAGGGCAGCACCGAGACCACCTTCTATGTCCTGGCGGTTTATTTCGGCGCCGTCGGTGTAAAACGCACGCGCTATGCCGTGGCCGGCGGCCTGGTCGCGGACCTTGCCGGGATGGTTGCCGCCGTCTTTTCCGCCTATCTTTTTTTCGGAAGATCTTTTTGACCCCACTTTCTGTTTTCGGAGGTTTTGCCCATGATCGACACCTTTGTCCTGGAAAAGGCCCTGGCCCACATCCGTGAGCTTCTCGAGCAAGGGGCGGTTCCCCAGGCGGCAACCGAGCTGGAAGCCATGCATCCTGCCGACAGCGCCGAGCTGCTGGCCGAGTTGGGCGAAAAAGAGCAGCAAACCATCATGGAGCATGTGGCTGTCGCGGATCTGGCCGACATCTTCGAGCAACTCGACGAAGACGACATGGTCAAGCTGGCCCAAAACCTCGACACCGGTGAACTGGCCGATGTACTCGACGAGATGGAGCCGGACATGGCCGCGGACTTGCTCGGAGAGATGGAAACCCACGAAGCCGCCGCCTTGCTCGAGGAGATGGAGGAGCCCGAGGATGTCGCCCGGCTGATGGTATACCCCGAAAACACCGCCGGCGGCATCATGACCAGCCTGCCCTATGTCTTGCGCGGGAAGTGGAGCGTGGCCATGGCATTCGATTTTCTACGCAAGCGCTACCAAGAGGAAGAAGAATCCCTGTTTTATCTGTATATCGTGGATCGCCACCACAAACTGGTGGGCCTGGTGAGTCTGCGCCGCTTGATCATGGCCCGGCCCGAGCAACTGATCAACGACATCATGGATCAGGACGTGATCTCGGCGCCCGTGGACGCCGACCAGGAAGAAGTGGCACAAATGCTGAGCCGTTACGACCTGCTGGCGGTTCCGATCATCGACGCCGCCAACCACCTGCTGGGTGTGGTCACCGTCGATGACGTCGTGGATGTCATCGAAGAAGAAGCAACAGAGGACATTTATCGACTGGCGCAAGTCGGGGCCGAAGCCGAAATTTTCAGCCCCCTTCCGCGGGCCATTCGCAACCGGATGCCGTGGATGGTGATCAACCTGGCTA
>JBJKSK010000323.1:0-4507 GCA_046704125.1 Desulfobacterales bacterium
CCGTTTGCGGGCATCCCTGCTCCCGCCTTTTTCCCTGCTCCTCTGGGCGCTCTCTGCGTTTCTTTGGAAATACGCTTTTCGCCTGTTGGCAAATGGCGTGGCGTGACATCAGGAGGTTGCCTCCCGGGCCTGCCGCCTCGATCACCTCCACCGCCAGATGGGCGGCGTCAACATCAATGCCTCTGAGGACCTTACGGCACATGCCGATGATCTCATCATCGGGGGGCGCAGACATCGATCTGGGACGGTCCCCTTTTCTTGATATTTTTTATTATATATGAAATAATTTATGTCAAGAAAAAATTGACCATAGACCACTTTGCCGAACCGCCAGTCAAGTGCTCCGATTTCCGGCATAGGCGCGTAAATAGAGATATTTTATAATATATATAAATGATTATATAGGATCTGATAATTCTTTAAAACACTTCCAGACTGTAGTATTGAGGGCCATCCAGGAACAGATTTCTCCAATCTCATATGAAATTTTTTTTTCTTTGATAGTAAATATTTCTTGAAGACAGGGGGCGTGCCGACCGGGACTTTTTCGTGGAGCGGTCGGGAAACCGCTCCCTCTTGCTCGGCGGCGATATCGGGAGTCGGTGCAAAAGGGGATAGCTGCCGGCAAGCGGGAGGCTCTCACGGGAGGAGGGTTCACCCGGAGTGTAGGCGGGTGGGCGGCCGTAAAACCGCAACGGAAGGCCGGCGAATACCAGAAGGGCGATGGGCAAATCCTTGGGGATGGAGGATTTGTGGAAAGGGTGCTTCCCCAAACCAAAGAAACATTTGAGAGGAAACATCGCCCGTTTCCCGCCAGCGATAAGCCTTTCGGTGGCGCGGGGACGCCGGATCGCATACGAATGCAATCATGAGATAGGAAACCTATAAACTGACGGAGATCCCCCAGGCCGCATCCCCCACGTCACCTGCTTTTCCAAAAGGACTCAAGAAACGGCTTGCTTGTTGCCTCGCCTCACCGTTTCCCGGCGTGAAAGCCTATGGCGGCCTTTAGATAGGAGATTACCAGCGGGTGAGGGGCGTCAGGTTTCGAGGAAACCTGCGGCAGAAAAAGTGTTGCCAGATAAAAGGGATGATCGGAGATCTCCACAATCCGCACCTCTCCTTCGGGGTCGATTCCTGTGACACTGAGACCTCCATTGTTGAGCGCACTTCGGAATGAGCGATTGAGCCCATAGTTGCAGAAGAACTGCTCTCTCACTTCCTTTTTTCCGTAGGCACGGCGGGCCAAGGAATCCGGCGCGATGGCTATCTTTTGCGTTTTACCGACGAGCGAGCAGGCCAGTTTGCTGATAAAGAGCCTCGGTGCCCCGGGTGAGGACTCTTCGTGTTCTGCATCCTTGATACCCAATAGGTTGCGTGCATACTCTACCAGAGTGTGTTGGAACCCGCCTCAGGTGCCGATAAACGGCCATCCCATCTCGCGGGCAAACCGGATGCTCTGGACAGCCCCGTCCATGCTTCGATACGGGCTTCCCGGAGAACACCACAAAGCATCAAACTGCGCCAGGGTCTTTCGCCCCGATTTACCTTCCAGCGACTGTGTGGGAAGCCAGCTGAAATCCACTCCCACGGATAAGGATTTGGCGGCATGTTCCAAGGCTTCGTTTGTGGCAGCGTGAAACCGGGACTCGGGATTGAAATCCCCGATGATCCCTACTCTGATGGTCTGGCTCATATCTCATGGCTCCTCATATGATGTTTTTGTGTTATAGTGATCAACGCGGACAGCATAGGCGCTTGTATCCCAAATTCCAAATCATAAGATCTGATTGAACCGATTTGCAATTCCGATCGAACGGTCATCTCCGCCTGTCGAGGGGAAATTAGCCGAAATGGAACTATACCAGCTTAGAAGCTTCGTAACCGTTGCCGAAGAGAGGCATATCACACGAGCCGCCCGGCGGCTGCACTTGAGCCAGCCGAGCGTGACCGCACATATCAAGGCACTCGAGGAAGAGTTGGGACTTATCCTTTTCATCCGTACCCCGAGGGGAATGAAGCTCAGCAGTGAAGGCGAACTGCTTGAGGCGCAGGTGAAAGCCGCATTGCAGGCAGCTGAGACACTGCTGCACAAAGCTTCCGAACTGAGACACGGCCTTGCCGGTTTAATGCGGATAGGTCTCAATATCGATCCGCATTATCTGGGGATCACCGACCTGCTTGCGTTCGTGCGGCAGGAATGGCCGGGACTAGAGCTGCACTTTACCCAGAAGCACTCCCTGGAAGCCGTGGAAGAGATCAGGAAAGGGGATCTGGATGCCGCATTTGTCTTTGTCTCGCCGGATGACCCGATCTTTCGAGTCAGACAGCTTTCCACCTTTGGCGTGGTGGCTGTGGGTCCCGTTCAATGGAGACATCGCCTTCAGGACACCGGGATCGAGAATCTCGCCGGCTTTCCTTGGATCTGGACCGATCGTCGGTGCCCCTTTTTCCAGATTACCCACCGGCTGTTTAAGCCGTTTGGTCGTCTGCCGGAAAAATTCGTAACCGTAGAGCGCGATACGACCATCAGGAGGCTGGTGGCCTCAGGTGTAGGGCTTTCTCTCATGGTGGAACCCGAAGCTCTCGAAGCTTCTAGAAACAACGAGCTGTTTGTCGTGGCCGGCCAGGTGGCCGTACTCGACTTGTCGATCCTGTGTCTGGAAGAAAGGGCGAATGATCCGCCACTTCGAGTGCTTTTGGACCGTGTTTCCAGCATATGGTCTAACGGGATCGCGCCCTGAGAGACGATATGAAAAGGACATGAGGGCGCCTCCTAATTGCCGTAGATGATAAATCGCTTGCGGCTATAAATTCCGAAAAAGAGGCTGAGGGTTTGTTCATCAATGTAGGAAATTTTGGATATGCCCGCCTTGTGCAAGGCCTCATGAATCTGCCGGGCGCTCCATTCCACTGATATGTTCCCGTTGAAAGGATCTTTCAGCGTGTAGTCTTTGACCACACACCGTTTCAAACCCAAAGGGGTGTTATGGAAATGAGGCCGGTAGGGCTGGGTGACGTTGGTGTAAATCTGCCCGCTGGTCAATCCCGAGCAGCCGGTCAGCGCCAGCAGCAGGCTCACCAGCAGTGTCGCTCTAATCGCCATAGAGAATGGTCGTCACACGGGTATAAAGACCAAAGAGCACTGACTCGATTCCGATATCGGCATGCTGGATGACCTTGATGCCGCCGTTTTTGGCAGCGGCCTGGGTCCCGGCATTTCCCCACGCGAATAGCCACAGGATCGAATATGAGCTGGCCTTTCCGATTTTTGTGCCGAGCCTGGTATTGTCGAAATGCGTGTCAAGCGGCCGTTGGATATGGGTATAGGCGCAGCTTTCCAGCAGGATAGCCGCGAGAAAAACCATCAGGATTCCGATAAGCTGTTTCCGGTTCACGGCAGTGACCTCGATCTGAATTCAGAAAAAGCAGCATTCCTAGCCTATTTACATATCAAACGAAGCGGCAGGTGTCCATGGTTATGTCCTCGGTTGCCCATGGCGCCCCCTCCCATAACCCGTGGACACCACCAGGAGCCATGATGTATGAGGCAAAGGGCAGGTGCCCGACGCTATTTTTGACTAGCGGGAGGATGTGCTGGGTGAATGATCTTCCAACCTGTCTTACCTGAACCGGCCGTAGCTTGACTGGGAGACGGTTATCGGGGTCCAGACTTTCGGAAACAATGAAAGATGCAGCGGGGCGCACCATGAAAACGATTGGATTATTGGGCGGCATGAGCTGGGAAAGTACGGTGGGTTACTATCGGGTGATAAATGAGTCGGTAAAAGATTGCCTGGGTGGGTTGCACTCCGCCAAGATCGTGCTTTACAGCGTGGATTTTGATCCCATTGAGAAATTACAAAACCATGGAGACTGGGAAGGCGCCGCAGAGATTCTTTCGCAGGCGGCGTTACGCATCCAGGCGGCCGGAGCCGATTTTTTGCTAATCTGTACCAACACCATGCACAGGGTGGCGGAACAAATTGAAGATGAGATCGATATCCCGCTGTTGCACATCGCCGATGCGACTGCCGAAGTGCTTGTCGGTCATGGGATTCGGAAGGTGGGCCTGCTGGGAACCTCATTTACCATGGAGCACGAATTTTACAAAGGCCGCTTGAATCAACAATATGGATTACAGGTCTTGGTCCCGGGTCCAGAAGATCGGAAAATCATCCATGACATCATCTACCGGGAACTTTGCCTGGGGAAATTGGAGGCGGCCTCCAAGGGAAAAGTCCTTCAAATCATTGATGTTTTGGCCGAGTCAGGTGCCGAAGCGGTTATCTTGGGCTGCACTGAAATCGGGTTGCTGGTCAATCAAGGCGATACTCGAGTCAGGTTGTATGACACCACGGTCATCCATGCCAAAAAGGCAGTTGCCTATGCCATCAACGCACCCGGTTCTAAACGGGGCTTCCCGCAACCGCTTCCAACGGCATGAAGCAGGCCATTTGCCGCTTTCAAAATTGGAGCCTGAAGAGTCCGTCATAGCGTTGATCGC
>JBJKSK010000324.1:0-2899 GCA_046704125.1 Desulfobacterales bacterium
CGAAAGCCTCTGTCCGGTGTGCCTGAGGCGCCTTGCGGCCCAACGAATCCAAAGGGACTCGGACATAGAACTGATCAAACGCTGCCCACTGCACGGAGAATTTCGAGCGCTCATCTGGCGAGGGACACCCGCCTTCCACCAATGGCAGCGGCCCAAGATACCGGTTGGCCCACCGGTGTCTTCCACCAGCCGCCGCGAGGGCTGCCCCTTTGATTGCGGGCTGTGTTCTCATCACCGGCAACGGTCCTGCACGGTGATCCTGGAAGTGACGCCGCGCTGTAACCTGGCCTGCCCGGTGTGTTACGCGGATTCACCGGGAAGCGGGCAGGAACCGAGTCTACAGGAAATGGCCGCATGGTTTCGCCAAGTCCGGAGGCTCGCCCCCGGCAGCAATATCCAGTTGTCCGGCGGCGAACCCACCGTTCGCGACGATCTGCCCTCCATCGTGGCCCTGGGGCGCCAATCGGGGTTTGACTTCATCCAGATCAACACCAACGGCCTGCGTCTTGGCCGGGACCGGACCTTTGTCAAGGAGTTGAAGCAGGCTGGACTGACCTCGTTGTTCATGCAATTTGATGGCACCGACGACAGCATTTACCGCCGACTGCGGGGACAGCCCCTGATTGAGGCAAAGCGGGCCGCCGTCGAGGTCTGCGCCCAGGCGGGAATCGGTGTGGTGCTGGTTCCCACCCTGGTTCCGGGCGTCAACACCGACCAGGTCGGCGCCATTTTGGACACCGCCATGGCCTGGATGCCGGCGGTGCGCGGGGTTCATTTTCAGCCAGTCAGTTATTTCGGACGCTGCATGGACACCCCGGATGCCAGGTTGCGGATCACGCTGCCCGAGGTGATGCAGGCCATCCAGGAGCAAAGCAACGGCCTGTTCCGAGTCGATCAGTTTGCGCCGCCGGGGTGCGAAAACGCCCTGTGCTCCTTTCACGGCCAGTTCCTGCAGCTTCCCGACAAAAAGATCATGGCCCTGGGGCCTGCCGGGTCCAAAGCCTGCTGTTCAACCCCCATCAAGGCCGATGTGGGCGCCGCCCGGGCCATAGGCGCCGTGGCCCGCCAGTGGAGCGGCCGGTTTCTAGGGATGCCCGCAGGGTCTGAAACGGTCCTGGTTTCCGAAAATTGCGCCGCGCCCGGAGAAAACGCCGCCTTGAGCCTGGATGCCTTCGTCCATCGGGCGCGCACCCATACCTTTTCCATCTCGGCCATGGCCTTTCAGGATGTCTGGACCCTTTGCCTGGACCGCGCGCGGGACTGCTGCATCCACGTCATGGCCCCCGACGGCCGGCTGATTCCCTTTTGCCTTTACAATCTCACCGCCGCCGACGGCAAAAAGCTGTATCGCCGGTGAATACCCCCTTGCCCCTGGAAGCCATGGTCAGGGCTAAAATCGGTCTGGCCGTTGATGCGGAAATGACCCGAAAGGATGCGGCCGCCTATCAGATGGAACAGCTTCGCATCACTCTGGATCGGGTGAAAAGCTGCAGTCCCTTTTACCGGCAGCATTTTGCCGGCCACAGCCAGATATCCGTTCAAAACCCCAGGGACCTGGCCCAATGGCCGCTGACAACGGCCGATGATCTTGGAAAGGACTCTTTGGCCTTTTTATGCATCTCCCAAAGCCGGGTGGAACGGGTGGTGACTCTGCCGGATTTATCCGGAACCGGGTCTTGCCGGCGGCTTTTTTTCAGCGCCTCGGATCTGGAGTTGGCCGTGGATTTTTTCCGCCATGGGTTTGGCGCCCTGGCGCCCGGACAGCGGATGCTGGTGATGATGCCCGGCCAGTCGCAAAACAGCGTGGGCGATCTGATCTCCCGGGCGCTGGCCCGTTTGTCGGTTCACGCCCTTGCCCAAGGCCCTATGCAATCGCCTGAAACGGTGGTAAATGCCGTGTTGAGCCACCATATCGATACGATGGTGGGAATTCCATCGGATATGGCGGCCCTGGTGCGCCATCCCGGTGCGATCAGAATCCCGCCTGGGCAAATAAAAAGCATCTGGCTTGGCACGCAAAACACCCGGAGAAGCGCCGCGGCGGAAATCGGGTGTTTTTTTGCTTGCCCGGTGATTCAACACTACGGCCCGGCTGAACTGTGCCCCGGGGTAGGTGTGGAATGCGGCTATAGAAACGGCTTTCATCTGCGGGAGGCGGATTTGTTTGTGGAAATTATCGAACCGCAGACCGCGCGGCCAGTGGAGGACGGCGCTTGGGGCGAGGTGGTGGTGACTACCCTCACCCGCGAAGCCATGCCCTTGGTGCGCTATCGAACCGGTCACAGGGCCGCCCTCATGACCCAGCCGTGCGCCTGCGGCAGCGGATTGCGCCGCCTGAGCGCCGTTGGCCCTTGTTTCAAGCAGACAACACTTCGGAAAGGAGCGATTCTCAATGGATCCCATCATCTCAGCGGCTTGTGAACAGCTGGCCCAAGGCCGCGCCTTTGTCCTGGCCACCATCGTCGGTCAGCAAGGTTCAAGCCCCCGCATGGCCGGTACGCGCATGTTCATCACCCCCGAGCAGCAAATCGTCGGCACTATCGGAGGCGGCCTGCTGGAAGCAAAAACCATGCGGGCGGCGGCCGGGATGACCGAAAAGGCGCCGGCTTGCTTTTTGGAGTTTGATCTGACCAATGAAGATGCGGCCACCATGGAAATGATCTGCGGGGGGCGCGTTCGGGTGCTGCTGGATTATATCCAGCCCAGCCAGGAGCATCTGGCTCTTTTCACCCGCTGGCAACGGGAGCTGTCCAATGGGGACAAGGCGATGCTGGTCTCCAGGCTCTTTGGCAGGCAAACGTCGATTCAACGTATCGAGCATGCTCTGATTAAAAGTGATACCTGTATCCAAGGGCGGCTGGACATATCCGAGGCCCTGGGCGCCACACTGCAGCAGTGG
>JBJKSK010000325.1:0-4520 GCA_046704125.1 Desulfobacterales bacterium
CTAAAACTACAGGAGATATTCCATGGCCCAGATTATCGCGGATCGCAGGGACATTGAGTTTGTTCTCTATGAGCAGCTCGATGTGGAGACACTATGCAAGCGGAAAAAGTTTGGCGGCCTCAATCGAAAGATGTTTGACCTGGTGATCACCGAGGCGCGAAACTTCGCCATCAAGGAGATCCTTCCCACCCTTGCCGAGGGCGACCGGCAGGGATGCCGGTTTGAAGCCGGGCAGGTGCATGTGCCCGAGAGCTTTCACCGGCTCTATGAACTGTATCGGCAAGGGGAGTGGATTTCCATGATGGAGGCTCCGGAGCTTGGCGGCCAGGGGATTCCGGCGGTGGTGGTCCAGGCGGTCAGCGAATACTTTTTCGGGGCCAACAGCGCCTTTTGCCTCTACCCGCTGGCCGGTCACGGGGCCGGAAAACTAATCGAGATTTTTGGTAACGAAACGCAAAAGCGGTTGTTTCTGGAAAAGCTATACAGCGGCCAGTGGGCCGGCACCATGCTGCTTACCGAATCCCAGGCCGGCTCCGACGTGGGGGCATTGAGCACCACGGCCCGGAAAAACGCCGACGGCACCTATTCGATTTCCGGCAGCAAGGTTTTTATCACCGGAGCCGAGCAGGATATGACGGAAAACATCATCCATCCGGTGTTAGCCCGCATCGAAGGCGCACCCGAGGGCACCGGAGGCATCTCGCTGTTTATCGTGCCAAAGGTCTGGGTCAATGGCGACGGCAGCATCGGTGGGCCAAACGACGTGGTCTGCACGGGCATCGAGGAAAAACTCGGCATCCACGGTTCGGCGACCTGCTCGGTCACTCTGGGCGGAAAGGGCGGCTGCCGCGGCTGGTTGCTGGGCGAGGAAAACAAGGGCATGCGGGCCATGTTTCACATGATGAACGAGGCCCGGCTGGCCGTCGGCATCCAGGCCTTTGCCATCGCCACGGCCTCTTTTTCCCACGCCTTGAATTACGCCCGGGAGCGGATCCAGGGCCGGCATCTGTCCCGGCTGCAGGACAAGTCGGCGCCTTCGGTGGCCATCATCGAGCATCCTGATGTCAAACGGATGCTGATCTGGATGAAAGCCTACGTGGAAGGTATGCGAAGCTTTGTCTATTACGTGGGATATCTGTTTGACCAAGTCGCCAGTGCCTCGAACGACGCTGAAAAAAACCGATGCCAGGATCGCATCGAGTTGCTCACCCCGCTGATCAAGGCCTACTGCAGCGACCGGGCCTTCGAGGTTTGCACCCTGGCCCTTCAGGTCTTTGGCGGCTACGGCTACTGCCAGGATTACCCGGTGGAGCAGCTGCTCCGGGACTGCAAGATTACCAGCATCTACGAGGGGACAAACGGCATCCAGGCCATGGATCTGCTGGGGCGAAAACTCGGTATGAAAAAGGGCTCGGTCTTCATGGCATTTCTCGGCGATATGCAAGCCACCGTGGCCTCAGCCAAGGCTGTACCCGCGCTGGCCGGTATGGCGCAACGGGTCGAGGCCGCCGTGGGTAAACTGGGTGAAACGGCCATGAGGCTTGGCCAAAGAGCGATTTCGGAGAAATTTCTTTCCGCCTTTTCCTGTGCCACTCCGTTTCTGGAGGCCACAGGCGATGTGATCCTGGCCTGGATGCACCTGTGGCGTGCTTGTGTGGCGGCCGAAAAACTAGGGCCTTCAGCCGACGATGCCCGGGCGCTTGAACAAAAGGTGTCCACCGACAAGACCGCTGCCTTTTATGATGGAAAGCTCAAGACCGCCGAGTATTTTATCCGAAACCTTTTGCCCGTGACCCTTGGCAAGCTTGACGCTATTGTCGAGGGCGGCCAGGCGGCCGTGGATATCGATGTCAGATCCTTCGGGGGATGAAAATTAAAAACCGTGGACAAAGGCCGATTTTTGGGTTTTTCTCCGGTATGGACAGCCCCGTTTCTGGAAAATATCCACGGTCTGGACCGGACCGCAGTGCGGATGATCTGAACTCAAAGCGAACCCCATGAACGATACCATACTGGAACTAGAAGCCAAATGTGCGGACTTGCAGCGCCGACTCGATGAGGCCCAGGCCGACATCGGTTATTATCGAAAAATCGCCCAGGAGGCGGGCCGGAAATGCCTGCGGGAAACCGACCAACTGGCCAATATGGTCGCCGAATGCCGGTTGGCCGAACAGGCGCTTCGAGAAAGCGAAAAGCGGCTTCGGACCATTTTCGATTCGGCCAGAGACGGGCTGTTTGTCATTGACAGACAGGGGTGTATCGTCGATGTCAACCCTAAAGGCTGCCAGATGCTGGGTGCCGACAGCATCCAGCTTCTGGGCATCGAGATCCAAACGCTGATCCCCCCCCCGTATTCCGGCGCTTGTTTCAAGGAGGATCGCACCTGGCAAGCGGGTGGCTTTTTCCCCGAACTGCCGATGCGACGAAGCGATGGTCGGGTGTTCTATGTGGAGACCACGGCGGCTCCCTTCAGCCTCAAAGGCCAGGAGTTTTTACTGTGCGTCAAACGCGACATCACGGAGCGCCATGAGGCCGATGCCGAAAAAATCCAGCTTGAAACCCGGTATCAGGAGGTTCAGCGCATGGAGGCCATCGGTACCCTGGCGGGGGGCATTGCCCACGATTTCAACAACCTGCTGATGGGAATACAGGGAAACATCTCACTGATGAGACTGGCTGTGGCTGAAACGGATGCCCTTTATGACAACCTTGAAAGTATCGAAAAGTGCGTAAAAAGCGGCTCCCAGTTGACCCGGCAACTGCTGGGCTATGCCCAGGGAGGAAAGAGTGTGGTCATCGCCATCGATATCCATATGCTGATTGAAAAATCGGTGTCGATGTTTGTTCGTACCCGAAAAGACATCACGGTTCTTAAAGTTTTCAAAGAAGCGCTTCCTCTCGTGGAAGCCGATTATGGCCAATTGGAACAGGTGCTGCTCAACCTCTATGTCAATGCCGGTCAAGCCATGCCCAGCGGCGGGCAGTTGACGCTGACCACCGACATCGTGTCCATGAATGAGACGCTGGCTCGCTCCCATGATATCGATGCCGGTGATTATGTCCGCATCACCGTTCAAGACAGTGGGACGGGCATTGACCCGGCGATCCGCCGGCGGGTTTTCGAACCTTTTTTTACCACCCGGGAAATGGGGCGTGGAACCGGCCTGGGCTTGGCTTCTGCGTTTGGAATCGTTAAAAGTCACGGCGGAACCATTGACTGCCAAAGCCAGTTGGGGCAAGGCAGCCGGTTTTGCGTTTATCTGCCTGCCGCGAAACCCTCAGAGGTGGAACCATCGGTCGCGGTGGAGCCAATCCGCACGGGATCTGAAGTGGTGCTGCTGGTAGATGATGAAAATTTAATCATTGATGTCGGCACCCCAATGCTCAAGGCGCTGGGTTATAAGGTGTTAACCGCCTGCGGAGGAAAAGAGGCGGTAGCCCTTTTCGAAGCGCAGGGACACGTTATCGATCTGGTGATCCTGGACATGGTCATGCCCGAGATCAGCGGGGGCGAAGTCTTTGACCGCATCCGAACCATTGCGCCCACGGTCAAGGTGCTGCTTTCCAGCGGCTACAGGCTCGACGGCCAGGCCCAGCAGATAATGCAGCGGGGCTGCAACGGGTTCATTCAAAAACCGTTTGACCTGCAATCGCTTTCCCAAAAGGTTCGCGAGGTTCTCGACGCATCCGCGCCAGACCAAAGAAACTCAGTGATGCCGTGAAGCGGTGGAAATGGGGCCGAGTCGAGATGCCGTGTTTCACCTTGACAGATTCGGAAGCTTTCATGTAGCGATAGAATCACTGATTTCTAAACTGAACATCGTTTAGTAATAAGGTGGCCGTTGCGGCAAGAAACCCTTTTGTGACGTTCAGGAGGCCCCCATGCATCCCCCCCACTGGCAAACTTCACACTGGCCCGAAGGTGTCGCTTTCGATGTGACCGGATATGAAAAACCCCTGTTTTCCATACTCGATGAAGCCGCCGACAGTTATCCCGACCTGACGTATACGCTGTTTAGCGGAGCGGCCAGAACCTTTTCCCAGGTACGCGAAACCGCCGAACGGATCGCGACGTTTTTGGGTGCCCAGGGTATCGAGAAAGGGGATCGGGTGGCTATTTTTTTACCCAACCTACCCCACTATCCGGCGATTTTCTTCGGCATCCTCAAAGCCGGGGCCGTTTGTGTCACCTGCAACCCCGTTTACACGGCCAGTGAACTCAACTTCCAGCTCAAGGATTCGGGCGCCCGGATCGTGTTTTGCATGGATCACCCGCAGTTTTACGCAACCACGATCAAGGCCATTGAGGGCACCGATGTGCAAACCGTTGTCATCTGCGGTGTCAAGGCCTATCTACCGGCTGTAAAGGCGATTATCGGCGGCCTCTTGGGAAAGATCCCAAAAGCGAAAACCTACAAGACCGGGCATTTGTTTTTCGATGAGGTGATCGCTCAGTTTCCGGCGACACCGCCTCCAGTGTCCGTGGAACCCGACAAGGACTTGGCGCTGATCATCTATAC
>JBJKSK010000326.1:0-3872 GCA_046704125.1 Desulfobacterales bacterium
CCACACTCTCGTAGGCCTTGCCGATCAGTTGCCTGGGCTCATAACCCAAAAGCCGCTCGAAGGCCTCGTTTGCAAAGACAAAACACCCATCGGAATCCAGGGTGTAAATCATGTCCGGGGAATTCTGGACCATGAAGCGGTAGCATCTTTCCGACAGCTTCAGGCGCTGGGAGACGATGCGGTTTTCCTCCTTGAGTCGTTTCTGGGCCAGAGCATTCCGGATGGTTTTGAGCAGATCCTCGGTACTGAAAGGTTTTTTGAGATAGTCATAGGCCCCGATTTTCAATGCGGCCACAGCCGATTCGACCGAGGCGTTTCCGGTCATCATGATCACGGGCGAATCGAGTTGTCTTTGCAGGATGGCCTCCAGAAGCTGGAACCCATCCAAATCAGGCATGGAAACATCGAGAAGCAAAAGATCAAAGGAGCGCTTCCCGATGCATGACAGGGCGTCTGAGCCGTTTAGGCAGGTCTCCACATGATACTTGTGCTGACCAAGAAGAAACTGAAGGCTCTGGCACATCAATGGTTCATCGTCGACAACCAGGATCCGTGGTAGTTTATCCATAAAGCAGCTCCGTCAATGCTTGAAGGGGAAACCATCTTCGGTCATGTTCATCCACGGGAATGAAAAGCCACCGATCAGCAAAAAAAATCAATGAATTAAATCGCTGATAACCCCGAAAAAGTCAAGCACAGTTTAATGGATAGACGAAATCTTTTTCGCTTTCCTGGACCGCGGAGGCAAAAGCAGCTGTTTATCTATGCCCAGAAGATTTGGGTTTGGGTCGAAAAAGGAGAACAATTTTGTTCATTTCGTGGGGAAATTGTTTCATGCTTTCACCGAAAGATTCCTGGTTGAGGCCAAAGGCGTGAAGGACCCTGGAATCAATTCGCACGGCAATTTCGGGGTGGTCCGAACAGAGGCTGGCGGCCTGGGTGAGATGATGGGCCAAATTGCTCAACCGAACCCAGGCTTCAAGATTGGGCAGGATTTTCCCGGTCATGGTCATATGGTGATGGGCTATCGAATGAGTCAGCGTTTGGGGAAAAGACCATCTCTGAGCCATGATTTTCCCCAGTTCGGCGTGATCGATTCCAAACACGGCTTTTTCCGCCTCGGGCAAAGTCATTCCCGCCTCTATCCGCTCTGTCAGCTGGTCTTTGGCCTCAACCACATAACGGTCAAGCACCAGTTTGCCGATATCGTGTAAAAGAGCGGCGGTATACAGCACGGAATCTTCCCGCTGGCCCGCTTTGGCCGCCAGCAACTGGGACAGCACGGCACATCCAATACCGTGGCTCCACAGATCGCCTCGGGCCAACCCATAGCCATCCTGGGCGGCTTGAAAGATGGGCAGTCTGCCGCAGTCCACCAACACGATTTTGACGATGTTCTGAATGCCCAGCATGGTCACGGCCTGATCGATGGCGTAAATCTTGACTCTCAAGCCGAAATAGCTGCTGTTGCACAGTTTGAGGCAGTTGCTGGTCATGGCGGAATCGTACTGGAGCAGCCCGACGATTTCACGGGCGTCACAGTCCGGATCCTGAGTGATTTCTAGTAACTTTCGCGCCGTTTCCGGAAAAGGCGGCAGCTTGTCGATATCTCTTATAATTTGTTCTGCAAGAACACTCATGGTGATTATCTCCCCGCCCGCCGGAAGGTCAACCAGCAGTTCGCTTTCATCTGTCCTGCTTCTCCACCATCGCTGTCTATCGCAATGCCCTCGTGTTTCTTATACTCAAAGCCGTTTTATCCTGTCAAAACAAAAAAACAGGGTTATCCGGACCATCTCCCTATCTGGGCCTCCGGCTCAAAGCGCTGAAAAACCATCTTGAAAGCCCGGCCGCCGCAGTGATAGGAAATTGACTGGAGTTAAGGGCAAGAGCAGGTTCTGGTTTTTCCGTGCAATCCGTTAAAACGTCATCTTTTGAATTGGATACCGATATCACAAAATCCGCAGATCACTTCTACCTGGCCCCCATGAGGGGGGTAACCGATGTGACCTATCGCAACATTTGGTCGAGGCATTTTACAGGTTTTGACGGCGCAATGGCTCCGTTTATCTCCACGGTTCAAGGAAACCGGATCCCTCCCAAGGTGGTTTCCGACCTGCTTCCCGAAAAAAATACCGGGCTTCCGGTAACCCCCCAGATCATCGGCAACCGTGCCGCCGATTTCATCCGCCTGGCCTGTTGCCTGTTTGATCTGGGCTATAAAACCGTCAACTGGAACCTGGGTTGCCCCTGGCCCATGGTCGCCAGAAAGGCCCGGGGCTCTGGACTGCTGCCCTACCCGGAACGGATCCAGGAATTTCTGGAACAGGTGCTGCCGGCCATTCCCGGCCAGCTCTCCATCAAGACCCGCTTGGGCCGTTTTCATGCCCAGGAGATGCTGAAATGGATCCCGGTCTTGAACCGCTTTCCCCTGGCTGAAGTGATTGTGCATCCGCGAACCGGCATCCAGATGTATGAAGGCACCGTGGACCTGGACGGATTCGAGACCTGCCTGGCACAATTAGCGCATCCGGTGGTCTACAACGGGGACATCACCACACCGGATCGTTTCAAGTCTTTAAAAAGCCGATTTCCGTCCGTTTCACGCTGGATGATCGGTCGTGGGGTTGTGGCCAATCCCTTTCTTCCAGCGGCACTGAGCACCGGAGCCATCCCCGGTTTCAGGATGGAAAAAATCAGCCGGTTTCACGACGAATTGGTCGCCGAATACCACCAAATTTTTTCAGGCCCCTCGCATCTGCTTCAGCGCATGAAAGGCATCTGGAAATACTTGGCTCAGTCCTTTGAAAACGGAAATGCGCTGCTGAAAAAAATCCAAAAAACCCGCCGGCTAACTGACTACGAACAGTTAGTGGCCCAATTTTTTAACACCCAGGCTATCTGGGTGGATTTAGAAGCCGGCCGTTGATACTCCTATTGAAAATTCAAATGGATGCGCCAGATGAAAGGGATTCACCGAAGCGGCACGTACCGGTCAATTCACGTCCGCGTTTATCCAGTCAGATAGAAGCGGCGGGCCGACGGTGAATCCGGGCACGGGCTTCCAGTCGCATCGGGCACTGAGTTCGATGCCTTCCTGAATCACCGAAACCGGACGGTCCGAGGAGACCACCACCACAATCAAATTTTTGCGCGGGGCAGTGAAACGAAGCGCCGAATTAAAGCGCGCGCCCCGCGCCCGATCCTCACCCGGGATGCTGCAACCATCCAAAAGGCAGGCAAATGCATGCAGCTTCAAGTCGATGCCGATATGCAGGGCGCCATCGATCTTGGCCAGGGATCGGGCCAGATCCAGGTTCGGCTCCAGGGTCAAGTCGATGGGTGATTTCAGATGCTGTCCGGCGATGGCTATCGGCGTTTCATTCAAATCCACCACCAGAGTGCAACCAAACTTCTGATCTTCGGCGCCATGAACGATCCTTGCGACGATCTTGAATAGCTCGCTGGCCGTTGAGGGATCGAAATGGGGCTCCAGCAAAGCCTCCTCGACCTGAACCAGCTTGGCCTGGCGGGTGGTGGAATGAAACCGCCCATCGAAAAAAGAGCATACCGGCAAGTTGTTTAGCCAAAGGAATCCGTGGGCTCCGCGAAAATCGACGGCAATGGCGTGTGCAGGCAATTGGCCGGCCGCAATCCCTACTACATGCATGCCATCGGAAACCAGCACTCGCTCGGATAATTCCACGGCCAGCAGCATCTTGCGCACATGTTTGTGATTTTGCGGATCATAAATGCAAATCGGGTCCTTAGCACCGATGGCGTAAATGACCGCGGCTCGGCTTTGGATGGAAAAATGCGACAGGCCGTCCCGCAAGCCATCCAGGATATTGATGATGCACATGTGACGAAAG
>JBJKSK010000327.1:0-5493 GCA_046704125.1 Desulfobacterales bacterium
TAATCGAAACAGCCACAGCGCCGCCATACCCGCGCAAATGGTCAACAACGCGTTTTTGCCAACAACCGCCACGACACCGGCAACCGCCGCGGCAGCGATCTTGCCGTTTGCCGCCGAAATCGCCAGCTGGCCGTGATGCACCAGGATCGAGGGGGCAATCAGGGCGGCCAGCACCGCCGGGGGCACGAACCGAAGCACCCGCATCAGGGTGGGTGACACCTGAACCCAGCCTATCAGGTAAATGAAAGATAAGCGAATCAAAAAGGTGCCCGCCCCGATACCGATAAACAACACCCACAGCGTGACGGCATCGAATCTCATTTTCTTTTCCCCTTTTCCAGATACGATTCCAGGGCAAAACCCACGCCGATTCCGATGAATGCGGCGGCCAGAATCGCCGTATTTAACGGCAGGTCAAAGGCCGCCGTCGAAACAAAACCCGCCGCCACGGCCGCTGCCAGCGAAGGCAGGTCTTTGAGACTGGGAAAAAGCAGCGCCAAAAAGGTCAGGGGAATGGCAAAACCCAGCCCCCAGGATGAGGGCACCTGAAGGCCCACCAGCACCCCGACCACCGTAGCCGCCTGCCAGGTGACCCACAGCCCCAGGGCGGCTCCCAGGTAAAACCAGTGCCGGTTTGGGGCCGTGACTTTTTGTCCGAAGGCCAAAATGGACAACGCATAGGCCTGGTCGGTGAGCAGATAGGCCAGAAACCACTTCCATCGCCTGTGCAGCCGGGTAAAGTGCGGGGCCAACGAGGCGCTGTACATCAAAAAGCGCAAGTTGATGATCAGCGCCGTGGCCACGATGATTAGAAACGGGGCGCCCTGGCCGATCAGATTGGCCGTGGCCAGCTGTGCGGCTCCGGCAAACACGATGACAGACATGGCCATGGCGGCCAGCGGTTTGATGCCCACACTGACCATGGTGATTCCCACGATGGCGCCAAAGGGAAAGACGCCGACCAGAATCGGGCTGATGCCACGAAACCCGGCTAAAAACAGGGATTGCCGGGATGGCCCGGGCGGCCGGCCGGCCGGCGGTGCCGGGGCCACGGGGATTCGTGTCGAGTCGCTGGACATGGCAAATGGCACTCCTTGACGAAGGATAAGGAATAATGTACACAATTACGCCAAAATGATTGCTTTTACATACACATGATTTGTTATTTTGTCAATATGTGCGTTATATGAAACACGATGCCAAAGCCGTTTCCGGAAACTTGAAAGACATCCGGGAAAAGCGCAGCCTCAGCCTGGATCAGCTATCGGAGATCACCGGCGTGAGCAAGAGCATGTTGCGCCAGATCGAAATCGGAAAATCCAGCCCCACCATCGCCACCTTGTGGAAAATCGCCAATGGGCTGCGCGTATCTTTCTCCACGCTGTTGAGCCAGCGGATGGCGGATATCGCCGTCAAGAATTTCCGGGCCGAATCACCGCTGACGGACCAGGTGGATCGATACCGGCTCTTTCCCATCATCGCCTATGACCCCGAGCACGCCTTTGAGATCTACTATCTGGAAATCGATCCGGAAACCAGCTTTGACGGAGATGCCCACCAGGGCAAGGTAGAAGAGATCATTTTCGTGCTGGAAGGAAAAATGCAGATCCTGGTGGGTGAACAGCGTCATGAGATCTGCGCCAAGCAAAGTGTGCGTTTTGTCGCCGATCGCCCCCATCGCTACCGTTGTGCCGGGGACCGACCGGCAACAGCGCTGATGATGCTGTGCTATCTGGCGTAAATTCGGCTCCAGGCTCCACGCTCCGGGCCGTGGGCTGTGGACTGGCGCAGGGAAAGCGCAAAAAAAGAGCCTACTTTTGTTTGACTTTTGATTCGCCACCGAATAAACTTCGAAAAACTTCGCGCCACCACCGCCTGCCGGTTCAGCCCGGGCGGTGTGCCTTTGTCACTATGGATCTGCCCTGCGGGAACGGGTTCATGCCGCGCCAACGTTTCAGGTTTCTTCTGGAGGTCTCATGGTCCCTGTCCAAACAGGACTTTACTCGCCGTGGCTGCCGGGTCTTTTCAGCCTCGCGATATACGGCGCCGCCGTCTTTGGGCTCATTGCCCTGCTGCTCTTCATCTGTTCGTGGCTGGGTGAAAAGCGGCCAGGCGTCGAAAAAAAAAGACCCTATGAAAGCGGGATCATCCCCACCGGCTCGGCCCGGCTGCGCTATCCCGTGCCGTTTTACCTGGTGGCCATCTTCTTTCTGATATTTGACGTGGAAGGCGCCTTCATTTTTTCCTGGGCCGTGGCGGCCAAAGATCTCGGCTGGCTCGGATGGATGCAGATGACTTTTTTTATTCTCGTGTTGCTGGCCGGCCTGGCCTACATCTGGAAAAAGGGAGGGCTCGAGTGGGGGCCGGCCAAACCATAGCCACATCCAAGCAAAAGGCGCTAAACGCCTTGGATACGGTGCTCAACTGGGCCCACTCGCGAAGCCTGTGGCCCCTGTTTTTCGGGTTGTCGTGCTGTTTTGTCGAAGAGGCCACGGCCATCACCGCTCGCTATGACATCGCGCGCTTTGGCGCCGAGGTCTTCCGGCCCTCACCGCGGCAGGCCGACCTGCTCATTGTTTCAGGCACCGTGTTTAAGAAAATCGCCCCGGTCGTGCTGCGCCTCTACGAGCAGATGCCGGAGCCCAAATGGGTGATCTCCATGGGCTCTTGCTCCAACACCGGCGGCATGTACGATGTCTACAGCGTGGTGCAGGGCGTCAACCAGATCCTGCCGGTGGACGTTTACATTCCGGGCTGCCCCCCCCGACCCGAAGCGGTGCTGGCCGGGCTGGTCGCCCTGCAGAAAAAGATCGCCTCGGAACGCCCGGCCCGCTCCATTTTTCATCTGGGCGGCGGCAGCCAGGGGACTCAGGCCCCGGTGCTGCAAGACGGCCGGACCAAAAGCCGGGATCCCCGGGGGCCGGGAATGCAGGCGGTTCCCATCCGCGGCAACTCGGCCACCCCCCCGACCTTTTTCGAAAGCCGCGCGGATCTCATGTGGACGCCGCCGGCAGCGACCATCACGCTCGGCGATACCGAGAAAAACATCCTGGACGCGCTTTCGGCCCGTTTCGGCTCGGCGGTTACCCCGGCCGAAGCCAGCTCGGACATGCCGACGGCTACCGTCAGCCCCGATTCCGCCGCCGAGGTGCTGCGTTTTCTAAAGACCGAGGCCACCCCCAAATACCGGCGTCTGGAAGACCTGACCGCCGTTGACGAGTCAGCCCGGCGAGACCGCGCCTCCTTTCCCGATTTCACCCTGATCTATTCGCTGCTTTCCATGGAGCCGGCCACCCGCATCCGGCTCAAGGTGCCCCTTTACGGGGATGCGCCCAAGGTAAAGAGCATCACCGATATCTGGCCCTCTGCCAACTGGTACGAACGGGAAGTCTTTGACATGTTCGGCATCGGCTTTTCCGGCCACCCGAATCTTTCCCGCCTGCTCATGCCCCTGGACTGGCAGGGCCACCCGCTTCGAAAATCCCATCCGGGCCGCGCCACCCAAATGCCGCCGTACACCCAGAAGGACGCCCGCCGGCTCCAGCCCCCGGACGGAGGTCTTCTGGTACGCCGGGGAAAAGACAGCGAGGCCATGGTGCTCAATGTGGGGCCGCACCACACGAGCACCCACGGGCTGCTGCGCTACGTGGTCACGCTGGAAGGGGAAGCCATCACCGACATGGAGATGGAAATCGGCTATCATCACCGAGGGGCGGAAAAAATAGGCGAGCGCCAGACCTGGCACCAGTTTATTCCCTACACGGACCGGGTCGACTACCTGGCCGGAGCCGCCAACAATCTGCCTTATGTGCTGGCCGTGGAAAAACTGGCCGGGATTCAGGTGCCCGAGCGCGCCCAGGTGATCCGCGTGATGCTCAGCGAGCTGTTTCGCCTAAGCAACCACCTGGTCTTTGTCGGCACCTTCGCCCACGACCTGGGGGCCATGACCCCGACCTTTTACACCTTCCGGGAACGGGAGCAGATCCTTGACATCGTGGAAACCATCACCGGCGGGCGCCTGCACCCGGCCTGGTTTCGCATCGGGGGCGTGGCCGACGACCTGCCCGACGGCTGGAAAGCCCTCGTCGAGGACCTGGTCAAAACCTTTCCGCAAAAAATTGACGAATACGAGGCGGTCATCACCAAAAACCCCATCTTCCGGGCCAGGACCCGCGGGGTGGGCCGGATAAGCCTGGATGAGGCCATCGACTGGGGAGTGACGGGTCCCAACCTTCGCGCCTGCGGCCTGGCCTGGGATCTGAGAAAAAAGTTTCCCTATTCGGGCTATGACCGCTTCGATTTCGAGGTGCCCACCGCCACCGAAGGCGACTGCATGGCGCGCTACCGGGTTCGCGTGGAAGAAATGCGCCAGAGCATCCGAATCATCGCCCAGGCCGCCGCCGGCATGCCCGAAGGCTCCCATGTAACCGACGACTGCCGGTTTGTCGTGCCCGACCGCCGTGGGATGTTAAACGACATCGAAACGCTGATCCATCACTTTATCAACGTCACCCGAGGCCCCAAGATCCCCGCGGGGGAAGCTTACGCTTCCTGCGAAATCCCCCGGGGCGAACAGGGCTATCATGTGGTCAGCGACGGTCTCGGGTACGCCTACCGGATGCGCATCCGGGCCCCGGGTTTTGCCAACGTTCAGGTGATGCCCAGACTTTCCCGCGGCTGGACCATTTCAGATCTGATTGCCATCATCGGCTCCATCGACTATATTTTGCCCGACATCGACCGATAGGACCCTTATGCTTCCAAAGTCAGGGAAAAACAGCCTCCGGCAAAAGATCGCATCCGCCCAGCACCCCAAGGAACTGGTGGTGGATGTGATGTTTGCCCTCCAGGAGAAATACGGCTATCTCACCGATGCGGCGGTGGCCGAAACAGCGGCGATGCTGTCCATGACCCCGATGGAAGTCGAAGAACTGGCCACCTTTTATCCCTTTGTCTACCGCGAGCCGGTGGGCCGGTATGTCATCCACGTCTGCGACAGCGTGGTCTGCTGGATGGATGGCAGCCAATCGATCCGGGATCACCTGGTCAAACGCCTGGGCATCGGCCTGGGAGAAACCACCGAAGACGGCCTGTTTACCCTATTGCCGGTGTGCTGCATCGGTTACTGCGACCGGGCGCCTGCGATTCTGGTAAACAAGATCGTCCACGGCCCCCTGACCATGGAAAGCCTCGATGCGCTGATCGATCAACTCAGGGCCAAGGCCCGGGATGCCGCGAGCGAGTTATCATGAAGTATCCGCAAGTGCTGTTTCAAAATCGAAAGCCGGATCGCATCGCCACCATGGCCGAATATGAGGCCAGCGGGGGATATCAGACGCTTGACCGCGTGCTGGCCGAACGAACCGGCAAAGAAGTCCAGCAGGAGCTGCTCGATGCCCTGCTGCTTGGCCGCGGGGGGGCGGCCTTTCCCACGGGACGCAAGCTGATGACGGTCGCAGACGATGCGCCGCATCCCCGGTATCTGGTCTGCAA
>JBJKSK010000328.1:0-9831 GCA_046704125.1 Desulfobacterales bacterium
TCGATCCCATCGAGAAAAAACCGCTGTTTCACCTGCTTCCATCCAGCCTGTCGTATTCCATCGCTACCGTGGGCTGCAACTTTCGATGCACCTTCTGCCAGAACTCAGATATCGCCCAGATGCCCGCGGATCGGGACGGTCTGGTCATGGGGGATCCGGCCACCCCAGAGTCCGTGGTGGCCGCGGCGATTCGATCCGGATGCCGCAGCATCGCTTACACCTACACGGAACCGACGGTATTTTTTGAGTTCGCCTACCAAACGGCCCGGCTGGCTCACGAAAACGGGCTAAAAAATGTGTTTGTCACCAACGGATACATGACCAGCGAGGCCCTGGGGATGATCGGACCTTATCTGGACGCGGTCAATGTGGACCTCAAGGCCTTTACCGATCGGTTTTACCAGGAGCAGTGCCAGGCCCGACTGGCGCCGGTCAAAGAGACGCTCAAGGCCATGGTGGCGGCTGGAATTCTGGTGGAAGTCACCACCCTGTTGATTTCGGGGTTAAACGACGACTCGGTGGAACTCGGGGCTCTGGCCCGGTTTCTGGCGGAACAACTGGGACCAGCCACCCCGTGGCATATCAGCCGGTTTCATCCCGCTTACCGACTCACCAATCATCCTGCCACCGCATTAGCCTCTTTGGAGCAGGCCAGGCAGATCGGGCGGCAGGCGGGGTTAAAATACGTTTACACGGGAAATGTCCCCGGAAATTCAGGGGAAAAAACCTTTTGTCCAGGCTGCCAGAGCGTGCTCATCGACCGCTGGGGATTCCGGGTTCAGGAAAATCGTATCCGGGATAACCGGTGTCCCGACTGCGGCGAAGTCATTTACGGCCTGTGGCAGCCATAGACCCGGTTTTGCCCGCCGCGATGACTGACCTGCCAGGAGTTTCATCCCAGCCGACGGTCAGTGTCATTATCCCCACCTACAACCGGGCCTGGAGCCTGGGTGAGGCCATCGATTCGGTACTCGCCCAGGATTTTTCCGACATGGAGCTGATCGTCATCGACGATGGCTCCACGGATGATACCCGCAACCTGCTGGATGGCTATCGGCAAGCCATCACCGTGATCCGTCAACCGAACCGGGGCGTCAGTGCCGCCAGAAACGCCGGAGTGGCGGCCTCCTGCGGGTCCCTGCTGGCCTTTCTGGACTCCGACGATCTGTGGCTGCCGGGAAAACTCGGCGCGCAGGTGGCTTTTTTCCGCGAACATCCATCGGCGATGATCTGTCAGACCGAAGAGACCTGGATCCGCCGCGGAGTGCGGGTCAATCCCAAGCGGCGGCATCAGAAGCCCTCAGGTTCGATTTTTCTCAGATCCCTGGAGTTGTGTCTGGTCAGCCCGTCTGCGGTGATGATGCGCCGTGAGCTCTTCGAGGCCACGGGAGGTTTTGACGAAACGCTTCCATCGTGTGAAGACTATGATTTGTGGCTTCGCATCGGTTGCCAGACGCCGGTGCATCTGATCGATGCACCCCTGGTTATCAAGCGCGGCGGGCATGGCGACCAGTTGTCAGCCGCCCCTGGCCTGGATCGGTACCGCATCGCCTCGCTTTCCCGGCTCATCGACAGCAACCGATTGAGCCGGGCGCAAAAACTGGCGGCGGCGGCCACGCTGGTGAAAAAATGCGAGGTCTTTGCCGGGGGCTGTGCCAAGCGCGGCCGGGGGGAAGAGGCGAGGTGGTATCTGGAGTTGGCTGGACGGTATAGGAATGTGGAATTAGGAATGATGAATGATGAATGCTGAATTAGGAATGATGAATGGGGAATGGGGAATCGTTAGCTCAGGTGGGCGGCGATGCGGGAGCGGACCGCTTCGGCTATCTCCTTGGCCTCGAGATGGGCAAAGGCCTCATAGGCGATGGGCTCCAGCACGGTGACGACGATGTGGTGATGGCCCCGGATATTGAGGCTGTATTTGGGCAAAGCTTGCCGGGTGCCGTCGATGACAATGGGCACGATGGGGGCCTTCATTTTTTTGGCCAGGATAAAAGCGCCCGGCTTGAAGGGGTTCACCGTGCCGGTTTCCGAGCGCGTGCCTTCCGGAAATAAAAAGACCGAGCTGCCGGCGGCCAGGGCGGCCTCGCAATCGGCAAACATCTTTCGGATGCTGGATCTGTCCCCGCGTTTGAGGCCGATGTAGCGGTTTAGCACCATGTTCCATCCGATAAACGGAATCCGGAACACCTCGGCCTTGGAGACCCACTTGAAGGGGAAAAACATCCGGAAGGCCACCAGGATGTCTAGTTGGCTCTGGTGATTGGAGACCACCACCTGGGCACGATCCCACCGGATCCGGTCCCGTCCCCGGATGGTGACCGACCATGCGGGCATCACCCACAGATAAAGCGATGCCCAGAAGCATGAAAACAGATGCAGAATCATCAGCCGACGGTCAAAGGCCACGGTGAGCGCCCAGATGAGCAGGGCCACGGGGAAAAACGCCATGGAGCTGATGCCGATAAAAGCCAGATAAGCCATGGATATCAAGCGATAGATCATGGTTACACCATCCGCTGGATGTCTGCGGCCATCCGGTCAAGGCGCTTGCGCGAGACGGGGACCGCTGTTTTGAGTTCCTGGGCAAACACCGAGACCTTGAATTCTTCCACAAGCCAGAAAAAGGCCTCGACCGCCTGGCGTTTTTCCGCTGAGGTTTCCGGGGTCAGTTGATCGATAAATTCAGCCAGGCAACGCGCGTAATCGCCGGCGATCATCTCCCGGCGCCGGTCTTTTTCAAGATCCGAGATCCCGCGTTGGGCCCGGATCAGGATCGCCCGGACATAGCGGGAAAGACACGGCATGCGATCCGGGGCATAGACCCGCGCAAAATCCGCCGGCACCAGTTGCTGCAGCTCATCTCTTCGTTTCTGGAGAAACTGCCGCTGGATGGCTGTTTTGTGGCCGGATTCCAGGGCGCCCAGACCGCTGCGGGCTTCATGCACGGCCGCCAGTACCGGCCAGATGGCCTTTATCCGCTGTTGGCCAAGCGCCATCATCGTTTTGGCGACATCGGCCGCGTGCGCCTGGAAAGCGCCGCGGCTTCGGATGTTTCGGGCAAACAGCGCGTCGAAAAGCGCCTCATAGACAGTTTTTTCCACGGCCCGGGGGCCTCCGAGGCACTGGGCGTGAACGGCTGAGTCCCCGGAAAGCACCAGGCTTTTTTTCAAGTATTTCAGATCGGCTGCAAAGTGCCGGGCAAACAGGGCGGCTACACCCTTTTTGTGTATCTGAAGCGCTTGACCCCTGTCGGTGTAAAGCCGAAGCGCGATGCCATCAGCCTCCAGGGTCAGCCCCGGGTAGAACATCCAGGGGGTTCCCGAGGGGCTTTTGAGTTCGACGGCTTCCGGGATTTCGTCTGTCTCCAGTTCGATGATGCCTGTTTTTTCCCATCGGGTCTTGACGCACTTGAAATCATCCATGTCCACCTTTTGGGGCCACGGCCGGCGAAGCAGCGACGGTTGGCGGCTGGCGCGGATCTCGCTGCCGCCGGGATCCACGATGGCGATGCGCATCACCAGATGTTCCGGGAGCGCCCCAGGCCAGGCCGATGAGGGGATATCCACACCGAAACGCTCATGAATGAACCGGCCCAGCGCGCTGGTAAGGGGTTGGGCGGTTTTGGGCATATCGGTGACAATGGTCTGGACCGTGGCGGTGATGGGAACCAGTTTTTTCCGGTATGGTTTGGAGAGGCCCTTGATCAGGGTGGTGATTTTTTCCTGCAGCAGGCCCGGAACCCCCCATTCGATCGGCGAGACCGGCACCGTCGGGGCCTCGGCGGCGGCAATGGTCACGGTTACGCCGTCCTTGGGGCTGCCCGGATCGAAGTGGTAGGTGCAGGCGTAATTTCTCTCTCCCAATTGGATCTGATCCGGGTATAGGGCGATCTGCTCTGGGTCCGGCAAGTAGCACAGCAGATCGTCTCGGCGCATGCGCAAAAAATGGTCCCCGCCGGCGTCCCGGATGCGCCGGCGCAGGCTGCGGATATCAAATACACCCTCGAGGCGTTTGCGGTAGAAATCAAATATCGCGGCTTCGTCTACCAGCAGGTCCTTTCGGCGAAACCGGTTTTCCAGGTCTTGAACGCTGGTCATCTGCTTTACGTTGTGGGCCAGAAAGCCGGGGACCGGCGCCAGTTCCTGCGCCATCAGCCCCTGGCGGATGAAGATGTCGCAAGATGCCTCTGGGGCGATACGGCCATATCCCACCCGACGGCCCGAGACGATAATCAAGCCGTAGAGACTGACCTGCTCTGAGGCCACCACCTCGCCGCGATCCTTGTCCCAATGGGGATCCAGATAGCTGTATCGGCACAGGTGACGCCCCACGGTTTCCAGCCACGGCGCATCGATGCTGGCCACCTGGCGGGCAAACAGGCGCGAGGTCTTGATCATCTCGGCGGCCACGATCCATCGGCCCGCCCGGTTAAACAGGGCAGATCCCGGGAAAATCATGACCTCCCGGGCCTTGGTGGCCTGGTAGAGGTTGTTTTCTTTTTTGACGGCGATATTGGCCAGAAAGCCGCTGAGCACCGCCCGGTGGATGGCGGCATAAAGCGGCGAAAACCCATCGTTTGGCCGGCTGCGGGGCTCGGCTCGGGGCTGGGAGTCGGCAATGCCGTGCTCGGCGAGCATATCGGTGATTTGGGCCTGGATGTCGTGCCATTCCCGCATGCGCCGAAACGACAGGAAATGGACATTACAAAACCGCTTCAGCGCTCCCATGCGGTTTTCTTCGGCCCAGGTCTGCCGGTAGCGGTTCCAGAGGTTTAGCAGGGAGATAAAATCCGACAGGGGATCGGCAAACAGGGCATGGGCCCGGTCGGCTTCTTTGGCCTTTTCCGGGGGACGCTGCCTGGGATCGGGGATGCTCAGGGCCGCTGCGATCACGGTGACTTCGGCCAGACATCCCTGCTGGCCGGCTTCTATCAGCATCCGGGACAGGCGCGGGTCAATGGGCAACCTGGCCATGATTTTGCCTTTGGGCGTCAGGACGTAGCCGCCTTTTTTCCGGCCAGGGGCAATGGCTTCGATTTCTTCCAGCACATCAAAGCCGTCCGAGACGCTGCGCACCCCCGGCGGGTCGATGAAGGGAAAGCGGCGCACGTCTCCCAGGCGAAGCGCGATCATCCGCAGGATGACTTCCGCCAGGTTGGCCCGGAGGATCTCCGGCGGGGTAAACACCGGCCGGGCCAGGTAGTCGTCCTGGGCGAAAAGCCGGATGCAGACTCCGTTTTGAACCCGGCCGCAGCGGCCCATGCGCTGGTCGGCGCTTGACCGCGAAATGGAAACCACGGGAAGTGAGGTGGTCCGGGTGCGGGGCGAGTAGCGTGAGATGCGGGCCAGGCCGGTGTCCACCACGTAGCGGATCCCGGGGATGGTGATGGAGGTTTCCGCGATGTTGGTGGCCACGATGATCTTGCGGCCGGCAACCGGCGCAAAGACGCGGGATTGTGCCTCG
Source organism: Desulfobacterales bacterium (assembly GCA_046704125.1). GTDB lineage: Bacteria > Desulfobacterota > Desulfobacteria > Desulfobacterales > JBJKSK01 > JBJKSK01. The sequence goes on from JBJKSK010000328.1 coordinate 5,467, forward strand.
GCGGGAAGACGGGCAAAAAGCGGCAGGATCACCGCAGGGGCTTTAACCCGGGCCGAGAGCAGTTCACAGGTCTCCCGGATGTCGGCCTCAGTGGGCATGAAGATCAATATGTCGCCGCTGGGGCCTTTATTTTGAAGGGTCTCCACGGCGGCCACGGCCGATTCCACGTGAGTCCAAGCGTCATCTGCATTTTCCGATGCGACGGGCCGGTAGTGTACCTTGACAGGGAACATGCGACCCGAGATCTCGATGATCGGGGCGTTTCCAAAGGCCTCGGAAAATTTTTCCGTATCGATGGTTGCCGAGGTGACGATCACCTTGAGGTCGTCGCGCTTTTCAACGAGGCGTCGAAGCCATCCGAGGATAAAATCAATGTTGAGACTTCGTTCGTGAGCTTCATCGACAATGAGGGTGTCATAGGCCAGCAGCAGGGGATCGTTTTGGGTTTCGGCCAGCAGGATGCCGTCGGTCATCACCTTGATGTAGGTCCCAGGCGCGCTGCGGTCCTGAAACCGGATCTTGTAACCAACCCCCTTGCCCGGTCTCTCGCCGAGTTCTTCGGCGATTCGGGTCGCCACGGTAATGGCGGCGATCCGACGCGGCTGGGTGCAGCCGATCATCCCGTCGATGCCGCGGCCGGCTTCCAGGCAAAACTGGGGGATCTGGGTGGTTTTTCCGGAACCGGTCTCACCGGCGATGATTACCACCGGATGCCGGTTGATGGCCGAGATGATAGTGCTCTTTTGCGCCGCAATGGGAAGCTGCGGCGCCCCGGCCGGCCTGGGACGATTTTCAAGACGGCGCGCGCGCGTTGCCGCCGATCGACCCAGCCGGTTTTCCAAAACGGCCAGGCGTCTGGCGATTTCACCGGGATTTTGAAGGGTCTGCAACCGCTTCAGCTCGGATTTTATCCGCCAACGGTCTGCGCCCATGGCTGCGGACATGGGGGAGGAAAGCGTTCGGGTCATGACTGAGAGTCTTTTAGATCCGGTCTCTGACGTCGATGGGCGTTTTGCCGCCTGTCGGAGCAGGAACCCACGGGGTGGCCAGGCGCCGGAGGAAACAAGCCCGGACGGTTTTACACGTTGAAGCGAAAATTGATGATGTCCCCATCGATTACCGGATAGGTTTTGCCTTCCAGCCGGACGGTGCCCTGTTTGCGGGCTTCGGCGTAGCTTCCGGCGCGCATCAGATCCTCATAGGCCAGCACCTCGGCCCGGATAAAACCCTTTTTGATGTCGGAATGGATGACATCGGCGGCATCCACGGCCGGTGTTTGTTTCCGGATGGTCCAGGCGCGGACCTCGTCTTCTCCGACGGTAAAAAAAGAGGCCAGCCCCAGCAATTCGTAAGAGCGCTTGATGACGCGATCGGTGGCCGAATCGGAGATGGCGAATTCGGCCAGAAAGGCCTCGGCTTCCTCCCGGGTCATCTGGGCCAGTTCGTGTTCGAGTTTGCCCCGGATGACCATGGTTTCGTATTGGGCCAAAAGCGCGGGATCCGATGGCAACTGGTCGTCCTCGTCGGCGTTGTTGAGCAGGACCAGCATCGGTTTTGCCGAAAGCAGGGCAAATCCGCGAAGCGCCGGGGCGCCTGAAAGCTCGGGGAAGATGCGCAGAGGCTGTTCGTTTTCCAGATGTTGATGGCATGTTTTGAGCAGCGAGAGCTCTTCGGTGTCGACTTTTTTCCCCCGTCTGGCGTCTGCTTCGATGCGCTCCAGGCGTTTTTCCACCACCACCAGGTCCGAGAGGATCAACTCCTGGTCAAGATGCGATGCATCCTTGGCCGGGCAGGGCTCCGGCAGCCCGTAGCCGCCGAAATTTCGAACCACGTGGATTATGGCATCGCAGTCCCGGACCATGTTCCAGGAACCGGGGTCCCGTTTGCCGTCCCGGCCCTGGCCCGACAGTGCGGGCAAAAGATATTCGACTTGGGCATATATGGTTTTTTGGGGGCGGTACATGCGGCTTAGCTCATCCACCCGTGGGTCGGGAACGCGAATGGTGCCGATACGGTTTTCTGATCGGTTTCCCGTTTCGCTGATGGAGCCGGTCAGGGCCTCGAAGACCGTGGTTTTTCCGGTCTGGGCAAGCCCGGTGATGCCAAGTTTCATGAAAAAGCCTCTCTCTTGTCCCGCCCCAACGCGGCTGCGCTTGAAACCGGCACGTCTGTCAAATGCCTGGGGCTAGGGGTTAATTTGCAGCGGCAATTGTATACCGATTTTCGCCGGGGAAGGCAATTGAAAACTGGCCTGCCGCCAGCACCGGCGCTGGCGGTGTCGGGTTCGGGCAAGATTCCGGATAGACGGTTTCAACCTGAGGAACGCAGTGTCTGCAAAACGTCTTCCTTGCCGATGACCCCGACCAGTGTATCACGGTCCATGACGGGAAGCGTGTGAAATCCCTTGTCCACCATAAGGGCGGCGATGGCTTCCATACCGGTATCGGGCGAAACGGTGACGGGGTTCACGGTCATGGCCTGACCCACGGTGGCCGCGGCGATCTTGCGAACCTCCTTTTCAAAATGTTTGGTTGAATTCAACGGAAAAACCCCGTCAAGAAAGGTAAACAGTGACGGGATCGGGAATTTTTTTTGCTGGGCGATCAAGTCGCTTTGGCAAAGAATGCCAACCAGTTTGCCGTCCTCGTCGACCACCGGTACGCCGTTGATGTGATTGTCCAAAAGAATTCGGGCCGCCTCGATGATTTCAAGGCCTGGGGAAACGGTGATCGGATCGGTGGTCATGATATCTTTGGCTGTGAGCATGTGGCCTCTCGCGGGTGGTGGGTGAGAAAAGGCTGGGTCAAACGGGGATTCCAAATCCGGGACCGCAGCGTCGGTTTGCTTCACAATCTAAAGAGATAATAATGAAACTGGTTTCTTGAGTCAAGGATAAGGAAAAAACGACGCGATGTGTCATTTACTTCGCCTTGTCTTTTCTGGATGCCGGGGGAATCGGCTTCAGGGCGTCAACTTTGGGGTTGAGGCATACCGGGAGGGGGCAGCGGTGTTTTGGCGTCATTTTTGATATGGATGTCTCGCTGGGGAAAGGGGATTTCGATGCCAAGCCGTCTGAAGCGCCTGTCGATCTCGAAACGCACCGCTGTTTCGGCGATCAGCATGTTGTCCAGATCGGTCCATTCTCTGAGCTTGAATATCAGGGCGCTGTCGCCAAAATCGGTAAACAACACCTGGGGTTTGGGTTCCCGCATCACTTCGGGGATGGACTCGGCGATTTCCAGCAGGGTGCGCCGCACCAGATCCAGATCCGATCCGTAGGCGACGCCCACCGTGATGCTTCTGCGCAAGGACATGTCTTTGAAGCTCCAGTTGACCACGTGATTGCTGATAAACTCAGAGTTGGGAATGATCAAGGAAGCGTTGTCATAGGTTTGCACCAGGGTGGAGCGGACGTTGATTTTCTTCACCACCCCCCACACGCCGCCGACTTCCACGGCGTCTCCGACCTGGATCGGGCGTTCGAAGAGCAGGATGATCCCGCTGATAAAATTATTGAAGATGTTTTGCAGGCCGAATCCCAATCCGATGCCCAGGGCTCCGAAGACCACGGCGATGGACGTGGCGTTGACCCCGATGACAAACAGCGCGCCGAGAATCCCCAAGGCCCAGAGCACATAGGTGGTGATGGCCGTAATGGAACCTTGCAGGCCGGGATCCAGCCCGCTTTCGGCAAGGACTTTATCCCTCAACAGCCGCTGGACCAGCCGAGTGCTCACGTGGGTCAATAGCAGCACCACCGCACCGTAAAACAGCCCCAGCAGGCTAAATCGGAGGCTGCCGATGGGAAGCGGGTAGTTTAGTGCCCGAAGCAGGCTGATGATCACCGATTCCTTGGCATCCCAGGCCAGCAGCAAAGCCAGAATCAGCGTAAAACCCCAGGCCAGGCGAAGCAGCCGGATGATCAGCCAGCTAAACAGGTGCACGGACTTGACCGTGCCGTTTGATTTTCCCGGATACCTGGCGCGGACTTGGTTATCCCACTCCTGCAATACGGCAAAGAGAACCAATCCCCAAAGGCCCACCACGATACTCCGGCTCCAGGAGATATACCAGTAAAGGGCCAGCTGCCCGTAGCCGAACAGCTCCACGAGAAGCCCGGCGCCTACGATGCCGTAGCCCAGATTGACCAACACCAGGCGGGCTGTTTCCATTTTATGAGATGCGGTGCCGAAATGCTGGCTCCATGCCTGGCCGAATCGTTTCCAGATCCGGATGCAGAAAACCAGCAGGCCGATTTCCAGCCCCAGACGCCCTAAAAGCAGAAGCACCCCGGTACCGCTCAACAGCCAGTCAAATACCGCATAAATGGAGGCAAACAGACGAATTCCCCCCACCCCCCGGGCT
>JBJKSK010000329.1:0-3313 GCA_046704125.1 Desulfobacterales bacterium
ATTTGGGCGACCGTTTTGTAGACGGGCTTTCCGGCTATGGTGCCGCCTTTGGGATTGACCAGGTAGAGCGGACCGCCGTAGCCGCTGGCGGCTGTAAGGGAAAACAGCATGTGGCCCCATTTCCCGAATTGGGCCGATACTCCCACAAAGGCAATGGACCGGGGGTGAAAAAAACGGCCCAGGGCTTCGGTGGAAACCGAAGGCGTTAAATTTTGGCGCTCGGCACCGGTTTTTGTGACCACCAGGGCGTCTACGGCCACGGGAGTGCCTGCCGGCGTGATCAGCAGGGGGTTGATGTCGATTTCAGCCACTTGCGGGTACTGCATCCCGATGGCAGACAGGGCCATCAAGGTCGCCGTCAGCGCCTGCCGGTCGACCGGGGCCTCGCCGCGAAACCCACCCAGAAGCCTGGCCGATTGAATCTCATCGATCATCTTTGCCGCGTCGCTGTCGCGAAGCGGGGCCAGGCGAAAGGACACATCCGAAAGGGCTTCGGTAAAAATACCGCCCACCCCGAACATCACCACCGGGCCAAATTGCGGGTCCCGGAATAAACCCGCCACGAACTCCCGCCGGCCCATCAACTGGGGTGAAACGAGAAGCCCCTCAAGATCCGTTCCGGCTTCAGCGAGAATCTTTTTCGCGGCCTTGCGCACCGACAAATCATCTGAGAGGTTCAGATGGACCAGCCCCCGCTCGGTCTTGTGCAGCAGATTGGCCCCCAACGCCTTGAGCACCACCGGGTATCCGATTTGCCCCGCGACCGCTGCGGCCTGAGTTTCGTTTTGAACCACCTGTTCTTTGACGACAGGAACCCCGCAGGCCCCAAGCATCTGCTTCGATTCGTGTTCATTCAAGGCACGACTTGGCCGAGCGGCCGCCTTTTCAAGTATCGATCGGATTGGCACCGTTTCATCCCTTCCTGAGTCTCGTTGTGATTTGCATTTTCGGCAAACAATGCTTCATTGAAACGGAATAGTCAATTCATGAATTATCATTCATTGATAAAAGACAACTTCTGGGTTATCAGCCGTTTAAGGCTTCAGACGGTGCCTTGAGCCCCAAAACGACGAAATTGACGTTTTGCGGTTCGGGCCTATTATGATATAAAAGCGGATTTGAAAAATGATCGATTGGCCAAATCGTGGAATAGGAGCGGTGGCAGATTGACCATGATGCGCGTTGGCATGGGCTACGATGTGCACCGGCTGGTGGCCGGACGGAAACTGGTGCTCGGGGGAGTGACGATTGCTTTCGACAAGGGGCTGTTGGGCCACTCGGACGCCGATGTGCTGCTGCATGCGGTCTGCGACGCGTTGCTGGGTGCCGCCGGCCTCGGAGATATCGGAGCGCATTTCCCGGACAGCGACCCGCGCTATGCCGGTATCGACAGCATGAAGCTGCTGGCATCAACGGCTGAGAAGGTCCGTCGCGCGGGGTTTGAGATCGGCAACCTCGATGCCACCGTTTATGCCCAGAACCCCAGGATCTCCCCCCATCGGAAGACCATGGAGGAAAATATCGCCGCTGCCTTGGGGCTTTCTCCGGGGCAAGTCAACCTCAAGGCCACCACCACCGAAGGGTTGGGACCGTTTGGAAGAGGCGAAGGCATCGGGGCGGCCTGCGTGGCCCTTTTGACGGACCGGTGACGCCTCAAATCATCGCAAACATGCTGCCTGCGCCGCTTGCCTGGGCTTTTGGCGGCATTTACTTATGATCACAGAGGAACCAAAGCATGGCGATTCGGATATACAACACGCTGAGCAAAAGGAAAGAGCCCTTTGAACCGCTTCATCCGGGAAAGGTGGGCATGTACGTCTGCGGCCCCACGGTCTATGATTCCTGTCACATCGGGCATGCGCGATCCGTGGTGGTCTTTGACGTCATTGTTCGCTATTTTCGTGCCCGGGGCTTTGCGGTCACCTATGTGCGAAACTTCACCGATGTGGACGACAAGATTATTCAGCGAGCCAACCAGCTGGGGATAAAAGCAGAAGCTTTGGCTGAAAAATACATCGCCGAGTTTTACCGGGATATGGACGCGCTGCTGGTTGAGCGCGCCACACATGAACCCCGGGCCACGGAGCACATCGGGGGCATCATCGATTTGACCCAAAAACTTATCGAAAAAAATAGCGCTTATCCCGTTGACGGGGATGTCTATTACGCGGTGGAGTCCTTTGGCGATTATGGAAAACTGTCCGGGAGAAACCTCGAGGACATGGAGGCCGGGGCCCGGGTGGAGGTGGACCAGCGAAAGAAAAACCCCTTTGATTTTGCCCTCTGGAAAGCGGCCAAGCCGGGAGAACCTTCCTGGGACAGCCCCTGGGGAAAGGGGCGGCCCGGATGGCATATCGAGTGCTCGGCGATGAGCAGCGGGTTTCTCGGGGAGACCTTCGACATCCACGGCGGGGGAAAGGACCTGATTTTTCCCCACCACGAAAACGAGATCGCCCAATCCGAGGCCGCGTCGGGAAAACCCTTTGCCCGCTATTGGATCCACAACGGCTTTGTCAACATCAACCAGGAAAAGATGTCAAAGTCATTAGGCAACTTTTTGATGGTCAAAGATGTCATCACGCGCTTCCATCCCGAGGCAGTCAGGCTGTTTTTGCTGTCCAACCACTATCGAAGCCCCATCGATTTTTCCGACCAGGCCCTGGAGGAGGCCGTTTCCGGGCTGGACAAAATTTATGCGCTGATTGGCCGCATCGACGAGACGACAGGCCGCGGGATCCAGGCGGCAGGCGGCGGCCAATCCTGGATTCGGTTTTGCGAGGCCATGGACGACGATTTCAACACCGCCAAGGGCATCGGTATTCTCTTTGAGGCGGTTCGTACCGGCAACCGGATCATGGACGAAAATGCCGGCCACCATCCCGGGATTCAAAGCCAGCTAAATGCCATCAGAGAAGATATCCTGCGAATGGGCCCTGTCTTGGGGATTGTCACCCAGGATCCGGCGTCTTACTTCGAAACCAAACGGCGCGCGGTTTTGGAAACGGCGCCCATCGATGCTCAGGAAATCGAGCAGCTGGTAGCCGACCGGTTTGCCGCCCGAAAAGCCAAGGACTGGACCGCTGCCGACCGGATCCGGGACCGGCTCACCCAACTGGGCATTGTCCTGGAGGACCGGGCAGACGGCACGGTATGGAGAGCCGATCGTTGAGCCTCGGCAACCCGGATGCCTGAAACTTATGACCGATTTTGAACTTATTACGGGATACAGCCCCCGGGGCGACCAGCCGCAAGCCATCGAGGCCCTTTGCACGGGCTTGCGCCAGCACCGGGCCCACCAAGTGCTGCTCGGGGT
>JBJKSK010000330.1:0-3174 GCA_046704125.1 Desulfobacterales bacterium
CTTCACCGGTGCGACGGAAAACCGGAAAGGGTTGATCCAGATGGCTGACGGCGGGACGCTGTTTCTCGATGAAATTGGAGAACTCGCCAAAAACATGCAAAAATCCTTTCTCCGGGTGCTTCAGGAAAAACAGTTCCGCCCCGTAGGCAGCGAAAAGGAACAGCACAGCGATTTTCGACTGATATGCGCCACGCACCGAGACCTAGGGGCCATGGCCGAAGGGGGCGCGTTTCGAACCGACCTGCTGTACCGCATACGGACCATGAGCATCGTCTTGCCTCCCCTGACCGACCGACTGGAAGACATCCGGGACCTGACCCTGCATTTCACCATCCGGGTCTGCGAACGATACGGCATCGACATCAAGGGGGTTTCCTCGGAGTTTATCGACGACCTGCGCCAATACGACTGGCCCGGAAACGTCCGAGAATTAGCCAACACCGTGGAAGAGACCATTGTCCGGGCGGGAAGCGAGCCGACTTTAAAGACAAACCATCTGCCCGAATCGGTTCGTATCGGAATCGCCAGAAACCGTTTTAGACGTCAGCCGGCACCAGTCGGCTTTAAAGCCGAGGAGGCGATGACCCATCAGAGTTTTAAATCCTTTCGCGACAACGCCTTGGCTGAAGCCGAATGCCGCTACCTTCAAAATCTCATGGCCGCCTCGGACTTCCATGTGCCGACCGCCTGCCGGCAGTCGGAACTGTCACGGCCCCGCCTCTACGCGCTTTTGAAAAAGCACGGGATTTTTCGCCCCGAGTGAATGTATCCCGTTGCCGGCTCCTGTCTTGGAATAAAAGGCAATCCAGGAAAAAACTGCCGCCTCGTTGACCGTCCCGCTTGGAAGTTTTCCCGCAAAAGCCGCTGCCCGATTGAGTTTTTGATCGAAAATGCCAGTACCGCGCGAGGTTTTTTCTGGCATGATTTTTGATTATATTTTATGAGGAGTTGCCTTACGCGGATCGCGTAACACCCGTGGAAGCCAAAAAAACAAGGCATTTTCATGAGGTATCAGCGAACCAACCGAATCGGCGACATGGGAAAAAAGCGCCTGCCGGTGTTTCTGATCATGGTTTAGCACACGGCGGTGATGGTCGGGCTGGCTGCCGGAAAAACCATTTACCTGGAAGCCCGGCGAAAAAACGGCACGGGGACTCCCGCCCGACTTTCCCTGTCCGGTGTTCACTTGAGCGGCCGCTGGCACGCCGTGGGGACCCTCCGCGACATCAAGGAGCGCAAACGAGCGGAAGAAAAACTGCGGGAAGCAAATTCGTTTGTCACAGAAAAGCCGGCCGGGCCAATGAGATGACCACCATGCCCCGATTGACCAATGCGGCCAAGAGCGCGCTATCGGCAGCGGTGACGGGGACTGATCTCATGATGAGGAAGCGAAAACCATGCGCATCCTGATTGCTGACGATGATTTTACATCCAGGACCGTCTTGGCTGCGGTTCTAGCCATGGACGGCCATGAGGTGCTGCCCGTAGTCGACGGGGCTCAGGCCCTGGCGGCGTTGCAGCAGGTCAATGCGCCCGCCCTGGCCATTGTAGACTGGGTGATGCCCAAGATGGACGGGCCGGAAGTCATTCGCCGGGTCCGTGCCCTGCCGACAAAGCGCCCGCCCTACATCATCATGTTGACCAGCAAGGGGGATAAGGCAGACATCATCGCCGGGCTGGATGCCGGGGCCAACGATTACCTGTCCAAACCCTTTGATCGCGGAGAGTTGTGCGCCCGCATCAAGGTGGGGCGGCGCATGATCGAACTGCAGGACGCCCTTATCGAAAGCAGAGAGATTCAGGCCCATCTGGCCAACCACGACGCCTTGACCGGGCTGCCAAACCGCCGGGCCATTCTTGATCGGCTTCAAGAAGAACTCGGGCGTGCCGGGCGCCACGGCCACGTGCTGTCAGTCAGCATTTGCGACATCGACCATTTCAAGCAGGTCAACGACGAGTACGGGCACCAGACGGGCGATGACGTGTTGTGCGGGATGGCCAAGCTTTTTCTTGAGGCCCAAAGAGCCTACGATGCCGTGGGGAGGTTGGGCGGGGAGGAATTTTTGCTCATCAACCCGATGGAAAAAGGGCAAAATTGGATCTCGTCGGCTCAACGCCTGTGTGCCAAGATTGCCCAAAGCAAGATTCCCACCAGATCCGGCCAGTTGTCCGTGACGGTGAGCATCGGCGCGGTTTGCGCCACCGCGGACAACACGGTGGACAGGGTATTGGAAGCCTCCGACAGGGCCCTGTACCGGGCCAAAAGCCAAGGCCGCAACCAGGTTGCCTATGAGAGGGGATGAAGCCAGGGAATCGGCCTTGGCACGTTTATGTCTTGAAATACAAGACAACCCCCGGGAATCGGCAGCGTTTACCGGCCACGGCGTTTTTTCAATTGCGATAACGATTTTGAGGACCATGTCCTGTGGTCTGTGGTCGGCCCCCAAGGCCCGATGCCAGCACCTGCTAAACGGCAGATGGCGGCAACTCCAATGGCGCGGTTTTGAAATCCGACCACCGGAATCCGGAGGCAACAGGTGAAAATCGAGGATAGGCATAGAAACGCGGGCGAGCTGAAATGGCTGCTTTCCGCATTTTTTATCGTGATGGCCTGGGTGATCTTGGCAGGCGGTTATTGGTTTTTCCAGCACGAGTCAAGGATCATCAAACGCGAAAATTATGCGGTACGCTAGGCCATAGCGGACTTGAAGTTCAAGCAGATCTTCGCCTGTCTCCAGGAGCTCTTGGCCGAGGCCCGCCTGTACTCAGCCTCTGACTTGCTCGGGACCGAAGTCCGCCGGCTCAACGAAGCCCCCGGAAATCGTTCCTTAATCTCAGATCTGGCGTCAAGACTGAAAGTGCTTCGGAATCTGCAGGGGTATGAAAATGTGATTCTGGCTGGTTGCGACGGGCGAGTGCTTTTTTCCACCAATCCCCGCCTGAAAGTCCTGGAACCACCCGCCAAAGCCTTGGTGGCTCAGGCAGCGGCATCGCATCGGGCGGTTTTAGGGGATTTCTTTCGTTGCCCCACAGCTTGTGGAATCCGGCTGGATGTGGCGGCCCCCCTTTTTGATGACCAGCATCAACAGGTTGCCGTCCTCATTTTGCGGACGGATCCGAAAGCCTTTTTGTACCCTCTGATTCAAACCTGGCCCCTGCCGAGTAAAACCGGGG
>JBJKSK010000331.1:0-6495 GCA_046704125.1 Desulfobacterales bacterium
ACGGCGTTATGGCCAGATAATAAACCAGGTGATTGGCCGGCCCGGCAAACTCTTCGGGAATCCATCCCCGGATATGGGCCAGCCATCCGATCAAAATCACTGCAAACACTGGGATGATGGTGTTTACGATGGTCACGAGCTTGACTTTATCTATGCAAATACCTAATCTTGATTGAATGTACCGACCCTGCCCGAACCCATGAGAGGAGAAATTTGCCAATGGCCATGCACATCTCCTTGAAACTATTTGCCACACTGGCCCGATACCGGCCGAGCCGCTCGGAGGCTTGCGCCATCGCCTCGGGAACAACGGTGCACCAGCTGCTAAGTGCACAGGGCGTTCCCTTGAAAGAGGCCAAATTGATATTTATCAACGGGGTAAAGGCATCCCTGGACACCGTCATTCAGGACGGAGACCGGGTCGGCATCTTTCCCCCGGTTGGGGGAGGATAGCGCAAATGCTTGCCGATGCCATCAAAAAAATCGCGGACCCGCTTCTTTTCCCAGAAGGCCACGGGCACCTGAGTGTTTCATCCATTGCGCTACAGCAACTGGCCAGCAAACGGGGCATAGATACCCGAAGCGTTGAAATCGCCGCCCTGAAAGCCGGCGTTGTACCGCAACGCTATACGCGCAATATGTACACCCTCTCGGTACAGGAACAGGCGCTTTTGCTTCAGGCCCATGTGGCCGTGATCGGGCTGGGAGGGCTGGGCGGCACCGTGATCGAAGCACTGGCCCGCCTGGGCATCGGTATCCTGACGTTGGTCGACGGCGATCGATTCGAAGAAAGCAACCTCAACCGGCAGCTTCTCTCGACAACCGGTGGTATCGGCACGGCCAAGGTGCACGCTGCCGCCATGCGGGTGCAGGCGATCAACCCTGCCGTTGAGGTCAAAGCCATAGAGACCTTTCTCGATGGAAAAAACGGGCCGGAGATACTCGAGGGTGCCTCCCTGGTGGTCGACTGTGTCGACAGCATGAAAACCCGTTTTATTTTGGAGCAAGCTGCCCGCGAGACAGGGATTCCCATGGTGTCAGCGGCCATCGCCGGAACCGTTGGGCATCTGACCACCATCTTTCCTCAAGACCCGGGCTTGGTCTCTGTGTATGGCAAAGACTTCAACCTGCAGGATAAAGGGGCAGAAGCCACCCTGGGCTGTCTGCCCCAGGCGGCGATCCTGATGGGCGCCCTGGAAGTCTCCGAGGTATTCAAGGTACTGCTCAACCGCGGCCACCTGCTGAGAAACCGGCTTTTGATCGTGGACCTGTCGGACCACACCTTTGAGGTCCTTGAATTGAAATAATCAGCCCGAAATCTGCGAAAAGCCGCATCCCATGTGGCCTTGTGCCGCCGATATCCGGGATAGGCCCTGTTTCTCCCCGGAAAGGGGTCTTCCGCCTGAAAAAAAGTATCCCCAGATGACTTGACTATCCTCGCCACTTGGCCTAATGTCTCACGTGGTTGCCAAAGCGTTTTGCCGGCGGCCAGCACCGAAGCCGAAAGGCGTCCATTCATTTTTCACCGCCTTGTCCACGACCCGGGTTGAGTTTCGAATTCAATATGACAACCTCAAACCTTCCGCATCGCCAGTGGCTTTTCCATCGGTTCTGCAACCGGCTACTACAAAGAAGCAGGTTGGATCCCGTGGACGGAGAGCCTGTTTCATGAACCGGCTTGGCGACCTGGATGCGATTGTGGCCCGATTGCAGGAAAACGAGGCCATCGCCGAGCGTTTCTACGCCGTAGAGGCCCAAATTCTCACCATTTACAACTTCCGGGATTTCTTTGAAGTGTTGCTGTCAGAAATTCAACAGCGATTTGCCGTACCCCATGTATGGCTGTCCCTGGTACAAGACAGCGAAGTCCAGGGCATGATCCAATCCTTGGGCGACTCGGAAATGCTCAGCCATAGTCTAAACATCATCGGCCGAAAACGATTCCAGGAATTGGTGGGCACCAGTACCCGGCCCATGTTGGCCAACACGGGCCTGAACCGTTATGCCGATCTGTTTCCACCAAACAGCGATACGCCGGCCCAATCCCTGGCCATTGCCCCAATCACCCTAGATGGCGAGATCATCGGCAGCTTAAACCAGGCCGACCCCTCAAGCCTGCGGTTTCAGCCCGGAATCGATACCAGCCTGCTGCAGCGGCTGGCGGTCAAGGTTTCGCTGTGCCTATCGAATGTGACGGCCCACGAAAAACTGAAGCTGCTGGCCTACCACGATCCATTGACCGGGTTGCTCAACCGCCGGGTCATGGAAACCGCTCTTGACCGCGAAGCGGCCAGGGCAAAACGATACGAAATTCCCTTGTCGGTGGTCTTTTTGGATTTGGATCACTTCAAGGCCATCAACGATGGCTATGGACATGACATCGGCGATGCCGCTTTGAAATACCTGGCCGAATCTCTGATGGCCATCACCCGGCAGTCGGATATCGTCTCACGATTCGCCGGCGACGAGTTCGTGATAATTCTGCCCCAGACCCTGGCCAGTCAGGCCAAGGCCCTCATGCGGCGCCTCGAGTCCCACCTTTTTTCACATCCTTTGATGTGCCACGGGGCCAGGATCGTTTTGGCGGTAAGCTTTGGCATCGTCTCTACCGAAGAGGGCTTTCCTCCTGATTTCATGGACCTGCTGCGTGTGGCAGATTCCCGGCTTTACCACGCCAAGGCCAAAAAAAAGAGCCCGGCGCATCAGCCGGGCTCCCTTTCCGACTCAGATCACCCATAATTGGGCTTCTATTTTTTATTCCTGGGCCACAGGGGGTGTGTCCTCGGCAGGCGCGGCAACAGCGCTTGGTTCGGCTTTTTCCGGGGTCTCTACAGCGACAACCGGTGTGATATTTTCTTTGGAAGTCTTTTTCGAATCAGACTTCCCGCCGCCCGCCGTTTTTGCGGTAATCAGTTCCACCACTGAGACGCAGGCGGCATCCCCGGCACGTCGCCCCATCTTGATGATCCGGGTGTATCCGCCTTGAACATCTCCGAAACGTTGATTGGCATTTTCAAACAGCTTGTGCACGACATCGGCTTCTGTCATAATGGCGATGGCTTGTCGCCTGGCATGCAGGTCCCCGCGTTTGGCCAATGTGATGATCTGATCGGCCCAACGTCTCAACTCCTTGGCCTTGACTTCCGTGGTTCGAATTCGATCGTGCTTGAACAGGGAAGTGACCATGTTGCGAAACATGGCATTCCGGTGGCTGGAGGTTCTACCTAATTTCAAACCGGCTCTTCGGTGTCTCATTTCTGGGTTATTCTCCTTCCGCAGCTTCTTGCTCGGGCTCGACAAACCCGTCGAGTTTCATTCCGAGGGAAAGCCCCATCTCGCCAAGTACTTCCTTGATTTCATTGAGAGACTTTCGCCCGAAATTTTTGGTCTTGAGCATTTCCGCTTCGGTTTTGCTCACCAGTTGATAAATTTTATTGATATCGGCATTTTTCAGGCAGTTGGCGCTACGCACCGACAGTTCGAGTTCCTCAACGCTGCGGTAAAGATTCTCATTGAATTGCGGCATGCCTTCCTCTTCACCCCGCGTGTCGGGTTCGGGCTCAAGCGTCTCGTCGAAGTTGATAAAAATCGACATATGCTCTTTGAGAATCTTGGCTGAATAGGCCACTGCGTCCTCCGGGTGAACACTGCCGTCGGTCCAGACCTCCATGGTCAGCTTGTCATAGTCGGTACGCTGTCCGACGCGCGCGTTTCCGACGACAAAGTTGACTCGTTTAATCGGCGAGAAAACCGCGTCAATGGGGATGGTCCCAATGGGGGCGTTCTCGTCTTTGTTTGCCTCAGACAGCGCATAGCCTTTTCCAACACGGACATTCATCTCCATCTTCAATGTCGAATCTTCGGCCAACGTTGCAATGTGCTGGCCGGCATTGAGGATTTCGCACTTTCCGTCGTCGCTGATAATATCACCGGCAGTAACAACGCCCGGCCCCTTGGCATCAATGCGAATGGTCCTTGGCTCTGGATCATTGACTTTGAGCCGAACTTCCTTAAGGTTTAGAATCAGTTCCGTAACATCCTCAAAAACGCCTGGAATAACGCTGAATTCGTGCATCACCGAATCGAATTTTACTGAAACGATGGCCGCTCCATATAATGAAGACAGGATGATGCGACGCAAGGAATTGCCGATGGTGGTCCCAAAGCCCCGTTCCAGAGGTTCGCAGACAAACTTTCCATAGGAGGCAGTGGTGCTGACCTGAACCTTTTCTGGCCGGATGATTTCCTGCCAGTTTAAATACATGAGTTCATTCGATGACATTTTTTTCTCCAAAAATTTCGCGGCATGAACTCCGTTTCAGACCCAGATCCGAAAACGGTCCGTGCCTGAAAACACCAAAACGGTGATCACATCCGCAGGCCGTTGCATCACCGTCTAAGGGGACTTTTCCTGCGGTTGCCGACTACTTGGAATACAACTCCACGATAAGCTGTTCTTGAATCGGCATCGTTAAATCTTCCCGCACGGGAAAGGCCTTGATGACCCCTTTGAGATTTTCCTTTTCCAGATCGAGCCATTGGGGAAGTCCACGGCGTACCACCGCATCCAGAGAATCGAGCATGGCCTGGACGTTACGGCTTTTTTCACGCACCTGCACCACATCCCCGACGTTTAGCTGGTAGGAAGGAATATTGACCTTGCGGCCGTTGACCAGAAAGTGGTTGTGCCGAACAAAGTGACGTCCCTGAGTGCGGGAATTGGCAAACCCGAGCCGATAAACCACGTTGTCCAGCCGCCGCTCCAAACTCACCAGCAGATTGGTGCCGGTAATTCCCTTTTGCCGATCAGCGCGTTCAAAAAACAGATGGAACTGGTTTTCGGACAAGCCGTACATCCGCTTGACTTTCTGTTTTTCACGCAGCTGAACACCGTAGTCCGAGATTTTACCTCGCCGCCGCTGCCCGTGCTCCCCCGGGGGGAATCCACGCCGGTCAAAGGCGCATTTGTCCGAAAAACAGCGATCGCCTTTGAGAAACATCTTCACGTTTTCCCGCCGGCAAATTCTGCAGACGGAGCCAATATATCGAGCCACGTTTTCCTCCTTGTAACAGTACTGCCAAATAGATCAATGGATCAACCGCCCCGCGCGCTCGGGGCCATCCATTATATGCGCTAAACAGACGCGAGTTAAACCCTGCGCCGCTTGGGCGGCCGGCATCCGTTATGAGGAATGGGAGTGACATCGCGGATGGTGGTCACCGTAAAGCCGGCCGCTTGCAAAGACCGTACAGCGGACTCACGTCCCGAACCGGGGCCCTTGACAAAAACCTCGACATTTCTCATACCATGCTCCTGGGCTTTTTTGACGGCATTTTCGGCCGCCAGTTGGGCGGCAAAAGGGGTGCTCTTCCGAGAGCCCTTAAAACCGTTGGCCCCGGAACTGGACCAGGAAACCACGTTTCCCATCGGATCGGTGATGGTAACAATGGTGTTGTTAAATGTGGATTGGATATGAACTACTCCGTTGAGTATGTTCTTCTTTTCTTTTTTTTTCGTCCGAGTTCTCTTAGCCATGAGATAATATCCTGCCTCGCATCAAGTTGCTATTTTTTTGCTGCGCCCTTTTTCTTGACGGCGGAGCGTTTCGGCCCTTTTCGGGTTCTGGCGTTGGTACTGGTCCGCTGACCTCGGACGGGAAGCGATTTTCGATGCCGCAGGCCCCGATAGCATCCCAGGTCCATCAGGCGCTTGATGTTCATAGACACCTGGGACCGCAGTTCACCTTCCACCTTGCAGTCACTGTCGATGACTTTCCGGATGTTGTTGATATCCACCTCGGAAAGATCATCGGTCTTGGTATTCGGATCAATGTTGAGTTTGCTGAGTATTCGATTGGATGTTGTCCGGCCAATGCCGAAAATGTAAGTCAATCCAATCTCGATCCGTTTCTGTCTGGGTAAGTCTACCCCCGCGATTCTTGCCAAAGCCTGTCCTCCTCTATCCCTGCCGCTGTTTGTGTCGCTTGTTCTCACAGATCACACGCAAAACCCCTTTGCGGCGGATCACTTTACATTTGCTGCACATTTTTTTTACGGATGCCCTGACTTTCATCGGATAGCTCCTC
Organism: Desulfobacterales bacterium; assembly: GCA_046704125.1. Classification (GTDB taxonomy): domain Bacteria; phylum Desulfobacterota; class Desulfobacteria; order Desulfobacterales; family JBJKSK01; genus JBJKSK01. The sequence goes on from JBJKSK010000331.1 coordinate 6,087, forward strand.
GAGTTTCTCTATTCGTGCAAAGGGCACCCAAAGGAATGGACAACGCTTATCGTGTCGCGATCCCCCTGCCCGCTGCAGTTTTTTCATTTAGACCGGTAAGTAATTCTTCCACGGGTCAGATCGTAGGGTGAAAGTTCGACGGTAACCGTATCACCGGGCAGGATCTTGATGAAATGCATACGCATCTTGCCGGAGATGTGCGCAAGAATCTTATGTTTGTTTTCCAACTCGACCCTAAACATCGCGTTGGGCAGCGTTTCCATCACCGTGCCCTGTACCCTGATCGGTTCGTCTTTTGCCATTACCCAACCCCTAATCCGAATAAAATAAAATCTATTTAACCCGCTGTCTGCCCGCGCCGCGTTTTAAAAATCCGTCGTAGTGACGGGTGAGCATGTGTGACTCAATC
>JBJKSK010000332.1:0-2756 GCA_046704125.1 Desulfobacterales bacterium
AAGCTTTCCCAACAGATGCTCAAACGCCTGGGGTATCAAGTCCTTTCCGCCGGTTCTCCAACCGAGGCGATCCGCCTGGCGGCCGAATACAGTAAAAAGAACGACCTGTTGATGACCGATGTGGTGATGCCGGTAATGAATGGACGGGAGTTGTCCGGCCATCTGCAATCTATTTACCCCGAGCTTAAGGTCCTTTTCGTGTCAGGCTACACGGCAAACGTCATTGTCCATAGGGGGGTGCTTGAAGAGGGGTTATGTTTTATCCAAAAACCCTTTTCTAAAAAAGATCTGGCTATCAAGGTCCGAGAAGTGCTGAATCCTGCAGAACGTCCGAGTCAACCCTTATAAATGTCACCTTAAAACGGTTTCTATACCGGGGTGAGGAGCTTCAGTACATGTTGCACCTTATGGGAAAGCTCCAAGATGTTATAGGGCTTTTGAATGAACCCGTTGCAGCCCCTTCGGAGGATTTTGTCCGTGTTTCCGTTGGCCGCATATCCGCTGGAAAGAAGAACCGGCAAGTCTGGTTGAATTTCCCGAATGCGATCAAAGGTCGCACCTCCGTTCATTCCTGGCATCAACATGTCAAGGATCACCAAATTGATTTCCTTTCCCATGTTTTTGACTGTCTTGATGGCTTCCTGCCCTGTCCTGCAGACCACGACACGATAACCCAGCCTTTCCAGCATGGTCTGGCCCACTTCGATGACCAGGGCTTCATCATCGACTAGAAGAATGGTCGCCGATCCCTTGATGATCACCTTTTCCAAAGAAGCCTCTTTTGGGGCTTCATGGCTGGATATCGGCAGATAGATATTGAACGTGGTACCATGGCCGATCTCACTGTAAACCGCTATCATGCCGCCATGATTTTTGATGATGCCATATGCGGAAGCCAAACCCAGGCCGGTTCCACGCCCCATTTCCTTGGTCGTGAAAAATGGGTCGAATATCCGCATCAGGGTGGCTTCATCCATCCCCTTGCCCGTATCCGTGATGGAGACCTTTACATAGTGACCCGGGGTTGTCTGGTGGGCATTGCAGTACGATTCATCCAGGGTGACGATTTTTGTCTCCAGATAAAGATCGCCGCCTTCTGGGGGCATGGCCTGCCAGGCGTTGATGAACATGTTCAGCAGCACCTGCTCGATCTGGCCTCTATCCGCCTCAATGACCAGGGGCGAGGCCTGAAATTTCGTATGGATTTGGATTTCCTTTTTCGTCCGGCCAAACATGGCGGCGCTGCCATGCACCAATTCATTTATATCCAGGGGTTTCGTCTCGTATTTGCCTCCCCAAGCAAAACCAAGGAGTTGCCGGGTGAGGGCGGTTGCGCTGCGGATATATTCCTCGATGGCATGAATATGCTCCCAATGGGGATGAGACTTGTCCATGTCCATAAAAATCAGTGATGTGCGGCCCTGAATACCCATTAACAAGTTGTTGAAATCGTGGGCAACACCTGCTGCAAGCGTAGCAACTGCCTCAAATTTTTGAACCTGTTGGAGCTTTGCTTGAAGTGCTTTCTTTTCCTCTTCCGCTCGTATCCGTTCGGTAATATCTTGGGCCACGACAATGTATGATGTCGGCGGTTGACCGGGCGCCCACATAGGCGAGATCGTCAGGTTTACCCAAACGACCTCGCGGTTTTTCTTAATGTAGCGCGTTTCCATGGTAAAATTTTTTAATTCACCGGCGATGAGCGCTTTCATATGGCTCAGGTTCTTGTCAAAATCATCGGGATGGGTGATTTGCTGGTATGACAGACCGGTTGCTTCATCTGCATCATAACCTATGATGTCGCAGTAGCGTTGATTGATTCGCAGAATTTGTCCGGACGCGGTGTTGACCTCAGCGACACCAACTCCAGCCTGCTCGAAAAGGGTCTTGAACCTTTGCTCGCTTTTCCTTAGCGCCGCCTCAGATAATTTCCGCTGGCTGATATCACGGGATACCGAGACAATCTGATAAGGTTTTCCGTCTTTATCACGCAAGAAAGAGAGGTTGACCTCCATCCAGACTGTGGAGCCGTCCTTTTTGTATTCTTCCAACTCCAGGACGCGTGTTCTGTCGGGATCCGCCGTTCCGGTAGCCTCCAGTTGCATCTCTGTTTCAAATGCGGTCATGGCAACCTGCAGGGATTCCGGGGTTAGGGTCTGATCAATGTTTTGCTCCATGGCCTCTTCAGCGGTGAATCCTCGTAAACGTGTGATGGCCGGGCTGATATAGATAATGCGTAGACCCAGATCCAGGATCGCTATGGTGTCAGCCGTGTTTTCCGTAATCAACCGGTACTTGTTCTCGTTTTCCCAAAGCGCTTCTTCGGTCCGTTTGCGCTCGGTGACATCCGCAGAAAAGCCGTCAATGATCATGGTGCCGTCTGGAAGCGTTTCACTCACCCTGGCGTTCATACTGATCCAAAGACGCTTTCCCCCAAGGCTTTTGGCCTCGTATTCAAAGTTTTTCACGACACCCTTGTTTTTCATCAGGTCGATGAAGATTTCCCGGCGATGGGGATCCACATAGAGATTTCTGGCCAAATCCGTAAAGTTTTCGACAGCTTCTTTGGCGGAACCGGCGCCTACGATTTTGGTCATTTCTGGATTTACGAACAGCACCTGGCCTTTTGAATTAGTTTTAAAAATGCCCACGGGAGACAGGTTAACCAATTGCCGGTACTTTCGTTCACTTTCTATCATCGCCTTTTCGGCCTGTTTGCGTTTGGTGATATCGCTCATGGCAATCAGGTATATTGG
>JBJKSK010000333.1:0-6485 GCA_046704125.1 Desulfobacterales bacterium
GATTTATACAGTTCGGGATCATGACGCACTTTTTCCGCTCTTAAACGATGAAGGGTCTTGAACCGCGAGGGATAGCTCAACGGATCCGTTGATGATCTGATGTTCACTGGATCGGCGGTTGGGAGCCTGGGCTATGGCATGAAAACGATAAATCAACTATGGACCTCAAAGCTGCCAGAAGGAGATGACATGACGAAAATAGCACTTATTACAGGTGGAAGTAGAGGACTTGGCAGAAGCATGGCCTTGCATTTGGCCGAACAGGGACGTGACATCATCCTAACTTATAAAGATCGCGATGACGAGGCTTCATCGGTTGTGCGACTCATCAAAGAAAAACAACGAAAAGCCGTTGCCCTGAAACTCGATGTTTCTCGAAGTGATAGTTTTGATGCCTTTGCCGTTAGCGTACGCAGGGCATTAAAGGAAACGTGGAACTATAGTGCGTTTGATTTCCTTGTAAATAACGCAGGTATCGGGTGTTTCGGCGAATTTGTAAATGTAGCAGAAGAAGATTTCGATCTTCTAATGAAAATTCATTTAAAAGCACCCTTTTTCCTCAGTCAGAAACTTCTGCCCATGATAAAGGATGGCGGACGGATCATCAACATTTCTTCGGGTCTGGCTCGTTTTACGCTGCAAGGCTATGCGGCTTACGCCACCATGAAAGGCGGTGTTGAAGTGTTGACACGGTACATGGCAAAAGAACTTGGCTCAAGAGGGATAACCGTCAACGTGGTGGCTCCCGGAGCCATCGAAACGGATTTTGGAGGTGGCAGGGTACGAGATGACAAGGAAATCAACAGATTTATCGCGGCGAATACCGCTTTAGGGCGTGTGGGATTGCCCGATGATATCGGCGGCGCTGTGGCCATGCTTTTGGCGGACGACAGCGGATGGATCAACGGTCAGCGCATCGAAATTTCTGGAGGCCAGTCTCTATAAGAAAATCGCTAAATCTCCAAACCAAAAACAGATGTATTTTCAAAACGCTACTGCGTTTTCAAGTTCCTTTTTTGACTTGACACCACATGGGCCGATTGCCGGCAACGACCCGCGATTTTATTCTGCCACCCCAAGGAGCTGGAGCAAAAATTTTATAAAACCCGAGGCTAACAGACTCGGGTTAGGCGCCCCTTTTCGAAAAGTCGGGGATTTTGAGTCTAACAGGCCTTGTTGTCGCGATCAAAGAAAGAGCAGGCAGGGAGCGATCAATAAAAAACGCTGCGGGTCCGGTGCCTGGGTTTGGCCTTTTTGTAGGTGGGATGCTGGCCGCGGTTCCACAGGAGAAAATCCAGATCCGAGGCATTGACCCTTTCCCGTGCGCGTTTAAGCGCGGCCGCCATCTGCTCCACGGCGCATACCGCGCAGGCCCGCAGTTCGATTTCTTCCAAAGACCCCGAAGCGATGGGGGTGGCCGCATCGATGCGTTCGGCCAGCTCCGGATCATAGTCCAGGATCCCGTCGATGCGAAGCACGTGAGGCACCATGTTGTCGGCAAAGATCGTCAGGTGATCCAGGTCCCGGAAATACCCGAAGCCCTCTTTACCGAAGGCCACGGCCAGGTCCGCGGCCAGAATCTGTGCCCTCTTGTAAAAGTGCACGGTCAGATCCCCGTAGGAGGCCGTGTCGTTGAAAAAGGGCATCTGGAGCAAAATGGCGATGAGTTGTTCCACGGATTGATCGCAGGCTTTGACCAGGGCGGTAAAGGAGCCTGCAAAGTGCCTGATCAACAGCTTTCCCAGGTCGTTTAGCGCCTGTGCAAACAGCGCCATCAACTCTTTTACCGGCTCGTTATCCGGGTCCTGGTCAAAAATGCGGGTGCATTCCGCGGGGGTGAGCACAGCCAATTGATCGGCGGCCATGGGGCCATGGGCCTGGAAATACTCGGTGAGGGCGGTGGCGATGGAAAAATAGCCGGAGCGTCCCGGGCGTTTTCTCAGATGGGGAAACCACCCGGAGCCGAAGTTGACGGCGTCCAAGGTCAGAAAAAAGGCCTGAGTCTGCTCGCCCTGGTCCAAAAAATGGGCCTGCGGGTCATGGGTCGGGGATTCGATGCACTTCAGGTCCAGCCCGTGGGCATATCCGCCGATGGCCTCGGTGTTGATTCGCACCCGGGTGGCCCGGTCGGCCACCTGAGCACAGGTGCGGCGGATCCGTTCTGTGAAATCGATGTCGGGCATATGGCATGGCAAAATGCCGCCTCCCCCGGCGGGTCCCGGGGGAGGCGGGAAAGAGGGTTATTTTTTGGGGGGGTTGGTCTTTTTATTGGCCTCCGGGGAAACAATCGCGTCTATGGCCTTGTCGATGGTCTTCACCTGGGAGACCGACAGTTTGAAGGGAAACTTGCTTCCCGAGGCCACGCCGGGCTGGTCATCGGCCTTTGGCGTTTCTTTAGCGAAGATAGCCAGTTGATACGTGCCCTTGCCGGAAAGATCCACCTGGCTGACCGGATGGGTAAAGGATCCGGTTTTTTGCCCATCCATGTAGCTTTCACATTGCAGGCTGGACAGAGTGGAAAGGAGTTGATTCACCTTGGCGGCATCCACCGGCTTTCCATCGGCACGGGTCCATATGGCCGCCGGTGCCGGTGGTGCCGGCTTGCCGGCGACGGTTTTTTTCGCTTCCGGCTTTTTTTTCACAAGCCGCAGACTCTTTTCGCCCCGGGTCAGGGTCATGCCGGTGATTTTATTCTGGTCAAAGGCCAGCACCGTCATGTCGCGAAGTGCGTTGATGTCCTGGCTGAAGTCGTAACGGAAATTGCCCTGGGCGTGATATACCCTGAAATCATCGGGCAGTTTGACAAAGGTATGCTGGTAGCCGGAAGCCGCCTTGCCCACGTCCAGATCCCGAACGAGCCGGTCCTTGGCCCAGGCCCGGACATGAAGTCTGGTCTTTTCGCCAAGGCCGTAGCGTTGATAGTGTTTGGTGTCCGAAACCATGGCGGTCAGCATGATCTGCTTTAAGTCATTGAGCATGTCGTTGACCTTTCCCTTATCGGCCCGAAAGGCCATTGGCCCCACAAACCACTTTCCATCCTTGCGCTCAAGGGTGACGGAACGTTTGCCCTTGTCGATTTCGATTTTGGTGATGCCTTTGGCGGCAACCGGTGCCAGAGCGGGAAGCTTGTAGTGGGTCACATTGGTTTTTCGCCAAAACAGATAACCGACTGCCGCCACGATGATCAAGCCGAGAATGATATATTCCTTGATGGATTTCATACCTTTTCCCCCTTCGCCGCGTTTTGAAACCTCATCTGGATCCGTTTTCGTCTACGGTGCCGTTCTGCCCAGACCGCGAGACCGAAAAATATTACGAGAAGCGGGAGCCCGGCCACATTAATGGTCTTGACGGCCGTGCGCAGCCACGGCTCGGTACCAAACAGCGGGTTGAAGGCCTGATTTTTGCTGCGCAAGGCGGCCACGTCCTCGCGGCCGTTGAGGTTGTCGATCAGGTTGAGCACGAAGGTGTCGTCGGGGCTGTTGCCATCGGCATCCAGTAAATTGTCGGTAATCATGGCCGAAGAGGCCATGATAAAGATTTTGGCCGGTTTGCTTTTAGCGATGAAAGTCCCCTGGCCCTGCACCTTCGCTATTGCCGGGGCCTGGGTTGCGGCTTTGACAGCAGCGGTTTTGTCTGCAGCAGCTTTGGTTGTGCCGGTTTCTTTCTTCGCCGGGTTTTCCGGGATTGGTTTTCCGGCAAAATAACTGGGAAAAGAGCCTTCCAGCATGTAGGCCAGCGGCAGGCTTTTGCGTTTGGCCCGGGGCGGCGGTCCGCCCATCGTCATCGGGTTCAAGTTTATCGGAGGCTTCATCTCCCATGAGTTTTGCGAGGAGGAAAACAGCTTGATCGCCTTGATTCCCTCGCCCTTGATGGTTGCCTGGTTCACTTCCACGGGGGAGGCCTTATAGACGATCAAGGTCTTGATGCCCTTCATGAAGTCCGCGTGACGGTTGATGAAGCGATCCTTGAGAATGGGCGCGAAGTAAATCGGACGCTCTCCGCCGCCAAACTGCTGGCTCACCTGTTGTTTGTAGCAGTCTTTATCCATGACGATGGAATCGGGGATCTTCACCCCGTAGTGGGCCAGCAGTTTTCCCAGACCCGTGTTCAGGGTGAGGGCGCTTTGAGAAAAGCCTTGGCCTCGAGGCATTTCGCGAAACCGGTCCAGAAAGATCGCGAGATTGGTGCCGTGCATCAAGGCCTGATCGATTCGGTACAGATCATAATCCGAAAACTTTTCCGTGGGCCTGGCAATTATCAAACAGTTCAGATCCACCGGCAGGGGGGCGTCGTTGAGCTTGACCGGCTGGATACTGTAGCCCGAGGAAACCAGTTTCGAGAAGTTATTCAGGGATTCCGGCCCCTCGGGGCTGCCATAACCGCCGAGGGGCAGGGTTCCGTGATCGGCCAGGTAACCCAGTGAGGCGTTGATATCCACCAGCTTTTCCACGCTGCCCCCGATGAGCTCTTTAAGATCGCTTAAATTGGCCAGTTGGTAGCGGGTTCCAAAGATCGGAATTCGCATCACGTTTAGAACCGGTACATCCAGAGATTTCTTCCCGTATTCCAGAACCAGGCCAAGGGTGCCGCTGCCTGCTGTCAAGTGTTTTTCCGCAATGGCTGGCCACTGGAGAGTCACGAGATGGTGGGTCTGGGCGGCTTTTTCGGCAGCCGGGTTCCGAGACGGGTCGAAACGGGAAAATTCCAGCTTGCCGTAGTTGCTGACGTTTAGTTCTTTGACCATGTCAGCTATTTTACCTGGTAGCGCGGGAAGTCGCTTGAGGCCTATCAGGGGGGCCACGGTGTTCAATGAAGAGGACTGGTAGAGATCCACCTTGATTTTCCCCGGCAGTTTGAGCAGCGCGCTGACTTTGCGGTTGAGCTTTTCCATGGCCATGGTCAGCCGGTATTCCAGCCGATTGGTGGAGGTCAGCGCCGGAATCCGCGCGATGCTGTCACCATGGATGAGCACCACCCCCATATAGGCTTTCCGGAATTTGATCTCGTCGCTGTTCAATTCCTGGATCTGAACGGGGTATATCCCGTAGCCCTGGGCCAACCGGACCGCCGTGTTCGTGGCCGTTCCGGCGTCATCTTGCGGAGTCACATTGTAGAACTGGTAATTGAACAGCTTGCCTCCCGCATCGGCATATTCTGCCAGCAGATCATGCAGGTAGCGCTCGGTGTTGTTGTAAGGGGCAGGAAGGTTTTTGGTGAAAAAGACGTCTACCGTCATCGGCTCGGACAAAGACGAAATCGTTCGGATGGAGGCCGGTGACAGGGTGTACAGACCGTTTTTTGTCAGGTCTATACGAAAATAGAGGCTTGTTCCCGCCACGTTTACGAGGATAACGGCAACCAGATAGATGGCGAATTTGATGTATTTTTCCATGGATTTTGACTGCTTCATGGGTCTTTCTACCTCCGTTGGTCCAGGATCATTCTGGTGCCGTAAAGCCCCAGGAAGCTCACGCTTAGAAAATAAAGCAGGTCCCGGGAATCGATGACTCCCTTGGCGATGTTTTCAAAATGGGCGCCGGTGCCCAGGAAGCCGATGACTTCCAGGATGGGTCGGGGGAAAAAAATGAGCATCCGGTCGGCCAGAGCCAGAAAAAAGCAGATCAACGTGCCCAGGATGAAGGCCACGATCTGATTGCGGGTCAATGACGAGGCCAAAAGTCCCAGCGCGCAAAAGGATGCGGCCAGCAGCAGGGCGCCCAGGTACCCGCCGACTACCGGGCCCCAGTCCAGGTCTCCGAGTAAAGACACGGTCACCGGGTAGGCCAGGGTGGGCACCAGGGCGGCACCGACAAAGGCGACGGCGGCGGCAAATTTCCCGAGAATTACCTCAGTGGCCGACACCGGCATGGTCAGCAGGATTTCGTCGCTTCCCGCTGAAAATTCCTCGGAAAACAGGCGCATGGTGACCGCCGGGATGACGAAGGCAAATATCAGGGGAAGCATGTTGAAAAAGCCCCTCAGGTTGGCCTGGTCTTCGAGAAAAAAGGTGGAGAAGAAAAACCAGCCTGTCACCAGCAGAAAGACCGAGATGACGATATAGGCAATGGGGGAAATGAAATAATCGTTGAATTCTTTTCGGAAGATAAAAATCGCCTGCTTCATGTTTTAATTCTCCATGGTCAGTTCCTGGAAGGTTTTTTCCAGGCTGCGGGTTTCACCCGTCAACTCCAGAAGCACCCAGTCGGTGGCCTTGACGGCGTTATAGACGGCCGGGCGCAGATCGGCTCCGGGTTTTCCGAGGATTCGCAGCGTGATTTCCGGCTCGTTGTCGACACGATCCACGGCGCTCACCCCGTCTATGGCCGACAGACGTTCGATGGCCTCTTCGGCGGTGGCACCGGCCAGGGATAGGCGCAGCGCGGGGGCGCCGCTGATCGAGTGTTTAAGGGACTCGGTGGTGTCGTCGGCTACGATCTGGCCCTTGTTGACGATTATCACACGGTCGCAGGTGGCCTCCACTT
>JBJKSK010000334.1:0-3050 GCA_046704125.1 Desulfobacterales bacterium
CTGATCTCCGCCGCCAGGTTGCCGATCAGACACCCCGGTTGCACCTGGCTCTGCTCATGATGGGAAAGCAGGCTCTCAAAACCGCTCTGCAAGGCCGCCCGTGGTTCCGATGGGCCGCCGGCCAGAAAAGCCTCCCAGAGCACCGATAATGAATCGGAATAAAATTGAATGATTTCGACGGTGAAGTCTTCTTTGCTTTTGAAATAATTATAAAAGGAGCCTTTCGGCACCCCTGCCTCATCGACGATTTCCTTGATTCCGGTGCCGTTGTAGCCGTTTTCGGCAAACAGTCTCAGTCCGGCCTGCAATAGCTTTATCCGGGTGTCTGTTTTTTTCATACGCAAATGATATGACCGGTCGTCTTAAAGATCAAGACGATCGGCCGTCATTTTTCCGCCTGGTTATCCCGGTGGGCCAAAATCACCCGTGGTTTTACCGTCCCCGGCAATCCGTCTCGAGCGCCCTGGCCTGTTCGAACGGGCCGGGCAGATTGGCATCGGTTCCTGGTATCGGCGATAAGGGTAAGGTCCGGGCGCTGTCCGGGATCCGGGCCAAGCGGCCGGTCAGTCCGCGGAGACCGGATTCGTCTTTGCGACGATGCTTAAAAATTGCGTCAGGAAAATCGGAGGCTTCCCGTTTCGAAGCGAGACGGCATACCAAGTCACCGGCACCCCCTTGGCGGTGATGGGCCGTGCGACGATCGGGATTTGGCCGATGGCGGTGCGCACCGCCCATCGGGGAAAGACGCTGATGCCAAACCCCGATGCGACCAGTTCAATGATGGCCTGGGATTGCCCCACCGTCATCAGCCTTTTGGGCTCTATGGCATTTGGCCTGAGCATGTTCTGGTAGAACCGGTTCTTGGCCTTTTCCGCATGGGATATGAGATCCAGGTCTCGGAAATCCTCCAGGCGGATATAGGGCCTGGTGCTCAAGGCATGGCTTTGTGGCAGGATGCAGATCAGTTGGTCCTTGAACAGCGGCGAAAAGGAATAGGTGCTGTCGACGGGAGGCCCCACCGTGATGACCAGATCATAGCGCCTGGTTTCCAGGTCCTGGAACGGGTCCTCGGAAGTGCCGATTTCAAACTCGATGTTGGGAAACTTTTCCTGAAAGGTCTTCATGACCCGGGGCAGCCATTTGTAACAGAAGATGCACTGGGTGCCGACCTTGAGTTCGCCCCGGTCCCCGGAGACCTGCTTGGCGATGTCCAGCTCCGCGTCTTCCAGGGCGTCGATGACGTGTCCGGCCGTATCGATCAGCTTTTTCCCCGCTGCCGTGAGGATCATCTTCCTGGGGGTCCGGTGAAACAGATCCACCTTGAGCTTTCCCTCGATATCCCTGAGCTGCTGGCTCAGGGCCGACTGGGTGAGAAACAGCCGCTCGGCGGCCCGGGTCATGTTGCCGGTCTCGGCAATGGAGCGGATCATTCGCAGGTGTTTGACTTCCAGGTAGTTCATGGGCTGATAATTTAGTTTTCTTATTGCAATAATGATATTAATTAATTTTACTAATATACCAGCTCCGTGTATTTTCCAAGTCAAATGTTTGCGGACCGCATGGTGGTTTGCCCCAAAATGGTCCATTCCCCTTCAACCGCATGGAAAAGGAGACAAGACATGGCCTTAATCCAGACCGTTTCACCGGATCAAGCCCAGGGCCCCGTGAAGGAGGCCTACGAGATGTTTATGAAAAACATCGGAATGATTCCCAAGCCCATGGAGATGATGAGCGTCAGCCCGCCGCTGTTTGAGCTCAACTACCGGCGGATCCAGTATTTTTCCAAGCATCCCAACCTGAGCTTTCCCCTGCTGGCCCATATCCGGTATCTGGTCGCCCATCATCTGAACTACCCGTTTTGCACCGACTTCAATAAATTTGTCCTGAAAAAACAAGGTGTCGACGACGAGACCCTCCGGAAAATGGAAATGGACCCCGCCCAGTCGCTTCTGGAGGCCAATGAAAGCGCCATGCTCACCTTTGTCGTGCGGGCCGTGAAGGATCCGTCATCGGTTAGCAAAGAAGATATCGAGAAACTCAAAAACCTGGGCTGGCAGGACCGGGACATCTTCGATGCCCTGTCCCAGGGAGTCAGCATGATCGATCACTCCATCATGATGCAGGTCTTTCAGATCGACCAGAACTGCATGGTCGGCTGATTCATGAAAAACGCAACATCCAGCGCCGTTTTATAACCCACCGCCACTGCCGAATCCCGCCAGGGATTCGGCAGCCGCTTTCACGGGATCCCAAACCGTTGGAAGGCGGGCGCCGGACCCGCCGGGCGTATCTGCTGTGGCGTGTGCAGCGAAAGACCTCTTTTTTTCGCCTGTTTTGCCGCAAATCGCGTGAAAAACATCTCGAAATCATATATCAATGCGGTAGAGGGGCCAATTGCCCGGCCGCTGCCCGTTTTCCAGAATAATCCGCCCCCCCTCGCCCCGCTTGTCCATAAACTGTTACGCTCCGGGGCAAACCAGTTTTACGCCGATCAGATTTTGTGGCACTATGTCCCCCAAAAGATACGGGGTGACGCCCCGATGCGGTGCATCAAAGATAAGGTTAGGGCCGGTGCGAGCTTTTCGCGAACCATGTCCGGGCCAGAAAGGCGCCGGCCGATAACAGTCGCGACAGCGGCAACCAATGAAAGGCTTTTCATGCTGCGGGTGTTTCAAGACGACATTCTGAATCCGGATCAGTTCGTGGTGACACTGGAGCTGGTGCCGGGCCGCGAATCCACGGGACGCACCGTGGACACGGTGATCGGCATCGCCAGGGATGCCTTTTCGGACGGACGGGTGTCGGCGGTTTCCATCACCGACAACCCCGGAGGAAACCCGTCCCTGAGCCCGGATGCCATCGGCTACCGGATTTTTTCCTTCGGGCTGGATGTCATCGTCCATTTTACCTGCCGGGACACCAACCGGGTGGGCATGGAAAGCCGGGCGCTGCAGCTGGCCATGATGGGAATGAAAAACATCCTGGCGCTAAACGGCGACTACGCGGGCAGGGGCTTCGGCGGACAGGGGGCACCGGTGTTTGACCTGGAC
>JBJKSK010000335.1:0-5851 GCA_046704125.1 Desulfobacterales bacterium
ACGCCTCCATTTTCCTTTTTTATCGGAGGACTTTTTAGTGAACAAAAGAGCCGTGTTGTATGTATTGCCAATGGCGCTGATGGCCTTGGTCATGGCCGCCGGCTGGTGGGTTACGGATTATTTCGGCAATGAGGCGAGGCGGGAAATCCTCAGGGAAGGTCACAGGTCCGTATTGTACCTGTCCACCTATGTTTCTGCCACCATTCAAGAAATTGGAAATACCGTTGCGATCCTGGCCGGATCTCCTCAGATGCTCCCCGCCTTGGTGACCGGGAGCCGGCCGGCCATCCAGCAGGCCGACAAGGTCTTGGACCGGTATAATTCCGGCTTTTTTTCCGTTTGCTACTTGATGGATGCCAAAGGGCTGACCCTAGCGTCTTCCAACCGTGAGGATCCGGACAGCTTTGTGGGAAAATCCTATGGTTTTCGCCCCTATTTTCAGGAAGCGGAAAAGGGTGAAGCGGGCCGCTATTTTGCGATCGGCGTCACCTCCGGAAAGAGGGGTTTTTATGCCAGCTACCCGGTTCGCAACCCGGCGGGTCAGGTGGTGGGAGTGGTCACGATAAAAAAGGACATCGACCGGATAGAGCCTTTTTTCAAAAAGCACCCGCTTTGTTTTTTCGTCAGCCCCGATGGCATTATCTTCCTTTCCAGCGTGCCCAAGATGGTTTGCAGAAGCCTTTGGCCGATTGGCCGGGCCGTGCGAAAATCCCTGGTGGCTTCCCGGCAATTTGGCGGCAGGATTTCCGGAGCGGTCCTGGACCAAAAGATTTCCGACGGCAAACAGGTCGCTCTGAATAGAAAGGATTATCTGGTTTCCAGCAGGGTGATTGACCGCCGGGGATGGTCGGTCGTGTTGCTCAGCTCGACGGCCCGCATCCGGCTTTATCGATTGGTCGGCATTCTGGCCACCGTATCCGCCGTTTTTTTAATCATGGTCCTTTCAGGCATCATTTACGCCACAGACCGTTCCAAGGAGGCTTTCCGTCAAAGTGAAGAGCATAAACGCCTGTTGTTGCATGCCGTCGGAGAGGGCATCTTCGGGGTCAACGCCTCGGGGCTGGTGACCTTCGCGAACCCCGCCGCCCTTCGCATGCTCGGTTTTACCGAACCCGAACTGTTGAACCAAGACGCTCACCACCTGATCCACCATTCCCATGAAGACGGGTCCGACTACCCGGTTCAAGACTGCCCCATGTCCGACTCCTACACCCATGGCACCAAGCGCCAGGTCGCCGGCGAAGTGCTTTGGCGCAAGGACGGCCATTTTTTCCCCGTGGAGTACGTCAGCATGCCGATCATCAAGGGCGGCAAGGTCATGGGGGCGGTAATCAGTTTTTCGGATATCTCAGAACGAAAACAGGCGGAGGAAAGAATCAAAGGGCTAAACAGCCTCAAGCAGAGTCTGCTCGGTTTCGATTCTCTGGCCGGGAAAATGAAACGCGTCACCGATGGCGTCGTCGACATCCTGGATGCCGACTTTGCCCGCATCTGGCTCACCATGCCGGGGGATGAGTGCGACAGCGGCTGTATGCATGCCGCGGCGGCCGATGGGCCTCAGGCCTGTCCGGACCGGAGCCGATGCCTGCATTTGCAGGCCAGTTCAGGACGATACACCCACCTTGACGGTGGGCATGCAAGGGTGCCGTTTGGCTTTTCCAAGATCGGGCGCGTGGCCGCCGGCGAAGAACCCGGATTTGTGACCAACGACGTCGCCCATGATCCACGGGTCCAGGATCATGACTGGGCACGGGAGCTGGGCTTGGTCTCTTTTGCGGGCTATCCGTTGGTGTCACACGAAGGAGAACCCATCGGCGTTCTTGCCCTGTATAGCCGGAAAGCGCTGTCCCAAAAGGAAGAGAGCCTGTTGCAGGCCATCGCCGCCACGACCTCGGAAGTGATTCTGGTCAGCAGGTCCCTGGACGCCCTGCGGGAAAGCGAGGAAAAATACCGAACCGTCTTTGAAAACATGGTCCAGGGCGCTTTCTATCAACGCCATGACGGGGTGCTCCTGGACTGCAATCCGGCTTTTCTGGAGTTGTTTGGGATAACACGCGACGAGTTTATGGGAAAAACCCTCACGGAGGCCAACTGGAGGGCCATCCACGAGGATGGCTCGGTATTTCCCCTTGAAAAGCGCCCTTCAGTGGACGCACTCCGGACCGGCAAACCGGTCCGCAACGTCACCGCCGGCGTGTTCAATGCCCGGAGGCAGGAATATGTGTGGGTCACGATGAATGCCATCCCCCTGTTCAGGGCGGGGGAGGATCGTCCGGACACGCTTTTTGTCACCCTCCACGACATCACCCAGCGCAAGCAGGCGGAACTCGCCCTGCAGGAAACCAACCGCTTTCTCAAGGAGACCACGGCCTGGGCCAATGAAATGGCCGCCCAGGCCCAGATGGCCAATGTCGCTAAAAGCGAATTTTTGGCCAATATGAGCCATGAAATCAGAACCCCGATGAACGGGGTCATCGGTATGACCGGGCTTTTGCTGGATACGGAGTTAAACGAAGAGCAGCGGCGCTATGCCGAAGTCGTTCACGCCAGGGGGGAGTCCCTGCTGGGGTTGATCAATGACATCCTGGATTTTTCCAAGATCGAGGCCAAGAAACTGGACCTGGAGGCGATGGATTTTGATCTGTCCAGCCTGCTGGATGATTTTGCCGCCACACTGGCCGTAAAGGCCTGCGAGAAGCGACTGGAACTGGTTTGCGCGGCGGATCTCGATGTTCCCACGCGGCTGCGCGGCGATCCCGGACGCCTGCGCCAGATCCTGACCAACCTGGCCGGAAACAGCCTCAAGTTCACGCCAAGCGGCGAGGTGGCCGTGCGGGTCTCGCTGGTGCAGGAACAGGAAAACGACGTGCTGTTGCGCTTTTCGGTGCGCGACACCGGCATCGGCATCCCGCAAGACAAGATCGGTGAAATCTTCGACAAGTTTAGCCAGGTGGACGCCTCCACCACGCGGCGGTTCGGCGGCACCGGTTTGGGGCTGGCCATCTCCAGGCAACTGGCCGAACTGATGGGCGGTGAAACCGGGGTCAGCAGCGAGGTGGGCAAGGGGTCGGAATTTTGGTTCACGGCGCGTTTGCTCAAGCAGGCCGGACAGCCGGAGGCCATCCCGACGGCGGACCTGTCCCGGGTGCGGGTGCTGGTGGTGGACGACAGCGCCACCAGCCGCGAGATCCTGACCACCCGCCTGGCCTTCTGGGGCATGCGCCCGAGCCAGGCGCAAGATGGCCCCGGGGCGCTTACGGCCCTTTACCGGGCGGCGGATCAACGGGATCCTTTCCGCGTCGCGGTGATCGACATGCAGATGCCGGGCATGGACGGCGAGGCGCTGGGCAGGAAAATCCGCGCCGACGACCGGCTGGCCGAAACCCGGATGGTGATGATGACCTCCCTGGGGATGCGGGGCGATGCGAGGCGTCTGGAGCAAATCGGCTTTGCGGCCTATGTGACCAAACCGATACGCCACGGTGAGCTAAAGGCCGTTTTGTCCCTGGCGCTAAGCGACCGGGGCACGCCCGCGCCGCGTCCAATCGCCACGCGCCACCTGGCCCGGGAGACGCGGGATCTGTTTGCCGGAGCCAAGGCACGGGTTCTGCTGGCCGAGGACAATATTACCAACCAGCAGGTGGCCCTGGGGATGTTCAAAAAACTGGGGCTTCGCGCCGATGCGGTGGCAAACGGCGTTGAAGCGCTAAAGGCCTTGGAAACCCTTCCCTATGACCTGGTGCTGATGGATGTTCAGATGCCGGAAATGGACGGCCTGGAAGCCACCCGGCACATCCGCGCGTCGGCGGTCATTCATGGGATTCCGGTTATCGCCATGACCGCCCATGCCATGCAGGGCGACCGGGAACGCTGCCTGCAGGCGGGCATGAACGACTACGTCACCAAGCCGGTGTCGCTCCAGGCGCTGGCAAGAGTGCTGGAAAAGTGGCTTTCAAAAGCAGAAACACGGTCCCCTGCCGGCCCGGGGTCAAAGGCCCCGCTGCCGGTATTTGACAAGGCGGAGCTGATGAGCCGACTGATGGATGATGAGGACTTGGCCCGGGAGGTGATCGAGCGTTTCTTGGAAGACATGCCGCTCCAGCACGCGGCGCTAGAGGCGTATTTGAGCGCCGGGGACACTTCGGGCGCTCGACGGCAGGCCCACTCGATCAAAGGCGCGTCGGCCAACGTCAGCGCCGCGGCCCTGTGTGAGGCGGCCTCGGAAATGGAGTCGGCGGCAAAGGCGGGCGACTTGGACGGTGTAAAGGCCCGGATGACCGAGCTGAAATCGCGGTTCGAAACCTTGAGGCAGGGGCTGGCCAGACCGTGGTAAACACCGCAGAAGACCTTTTCCAGAGATTTACGCGCTCTGGCTGTCGCCTTTCAGGGACCGGTAGTACGACCCGATCGTGTAGACGGCCGCCAGGGGGTTGTGGCCCAGCAGCCGGTCCTTGACGGCAAGCACCGTGCAGGGGGCCTCGGCGTACTTGAACACCAGGGAATCGTGGCCGACGCACAACCCCAGCAGCACATTGAACTCCGTTTTGGCCTGGTTGACGATCATGGCCTGGGAAACGGGATTGCACATCGATTCAAACTGTCCGATGGCGATTTTCTGATGATCCAGGATGCCGATGCGTTCCTTGGGAATGCGCCCCACCTTGCAGGCCACCGAAACGACATCAAACCCCTTTTCAGAAAGCAGCTTGCCGAACACCCGGGCCTCTTTTTCGAGGCCGATGCAAAAAAGGAGGCCGATGCGGCGGTAATTCATCCTCTGGGCAAACTCGATAATCTCGACCAGTCTGGGTTTCAGGGGTTTGACGTGGTCATAGCCCAGCTGCCTGCCGCCGTAGCCCTCCGCCTCCTGAATCGAAGCCTGTTTCGCAAACTCGAGGACTTTCGGGTTTTCATACTCCGATGAAGCGGTGTGGATGACGTCTGCAAGATTTAAAGTGGGGCAAAACGCGGGGGCTTTGCCCCCTTCGACCCGGCACAGCCGCCGGTTTAGCGCTACCGGACATTGGGAGCAATCTGGCAATGGCGTATGCATCTGTTTCCCCTTTCGCTTGCGTATGGTCGCAAGTTGTCATGGTGCCCTGTGCGGCGCCGGCCCCCGGTGATCCTTTCGGGTTTTCACCCCAGGGTCTGGACTTTGCGGCGCGCGATGATGCCGTGCCGTTTCATCCGGTTCCAGACGGTGACCCGGGATACGCCGAGCCGCTCGGCGGCCCTCGACTGGTTGCCGCCGCTTTGCTCCAGGGCTTCGATGAGTTCTAGCTTCTCGATTTCCTTCATGTCCAGGACGGCGCGGTTTATCGGCGCGCTTTTTTCGCGGCAGACGGTCGGCGGGAAATGGCGGGGCTGAATCAGGCGGTCGTGGCAGGTGACAAACGCATATTCGAACGCGCTTTTCAGTTCCCGCACGTTGCCGGGCCAGTCATGGTGCATCAGCAGCTCCATGGCTTCATTGCTCATCCCTTCGATGCCGCTGCCGCCTTTGAGGCGGATGGTCTTGAAAAAGGTTTCGGCGATCAACGGGATGTCTTCGCGCCGGTCTCGAAGCGCCGGCAGGTGGATCGGGATCACGTTGATGCGAAAGAATAGATCCTTGCGGAAGCGCCCCTGTTCCACCAGTTGCGTCAAGTCCCGGTTGGTGGCCGAGATGACGCGCGCGTCGGCGGCCACCGGAGTGCTTTCGCCTACCCGCTCGATGGCCTTTTCCTCCAGCACGCGCAGCAGCTTGACCTGAGTGGACAGGGGCATGTCCCCGATTTCGTCCAGAAAGATGTCGCCTCCGTGGGCCATCTCGAAACGCCCCACCCGGGCCTTGTAGGCCCCGGTAAAGGCC
>JBJKSK010000336.1:0-6676 GCA_046704125.1 Desulfobacterales bacterium
CAACAGAAGTTCGTGGACGTGTCCACCGGAGTGAACCCTGCGCAGCAGAACCCTCTCTACAAACGATCCCACGGCGAGAAGCACCAGCGGGCTGAGGACCAAGGCCAGCAGGAAGCTGCCGCTGTAATGCATGATGCTGTAGGCCAGATAGGCGCCCAGCATATAGAAGGCGGCGTGGGCGAAATTCAGCACGTTCATCATGCCGAAAACCAGCGTGAGCCCCGATGACACCAGAAACAGCAAACCGGCATAGGCCAGTCCGTGCAGAAAGAAGACGAAGACTTCACTCATGGTGATTTTCCCCAAAACGCCATGATCTGTATTCCGAGGATAAGATTTTTCGTATGCCGTTGATATCGAGCCGATCGGTCATTGATGGATAGGCAGATTTACCTGCTGCAGGATGCGCAGCAGCACGCTGTCCCGCTGATCAACGACCCGCTTGAGTTTATCCGGAGGCCAATCGTGGAAACCACGGCCGCTTTTGACTCCGGTCGCACCCTGTCTGAGCTTCTCCTGCAAGAGTGGTGACGGCGCTGTCGAACGATCAAGATGCTGGAGAAGGTCCGCGTGAACGTCGTGGGTGAGGTCCAGACCGGCCAGGTCCGCGGTCTCAAGCGGCCCCAGAAACGCCAGACGCAGCCCGAAGGCGCATTTCACGACCTTGTCCACATCCTCAGCGCTGGCGATGCCGTTTTCAACCAGTTTGATAGCTTCCCGCCACAGGGCATGCTGCATGCGGTTTCCTAAAAAGCCGGGGATGTCCTTCAAGACCCGGACCGGGGTCTTTCCCACCTGCTCCATCAGGCGATAGACCGCCTCGAAAATATCGTCGGCGGTCTGGTCCGCCTTGATCACCTCAACGCAGGGTACGATGTGAGGCGGGTTCCAGAAGTGAGTGCCCAGAACCCGCTCGGGATGAAGCAGGCCCTCGGCGATCTTGGATATCTGTATCGCCGAGGTATTGCTGGCAAGAATCGTTTCGGGGGGCACCAGCCGTTCCATTTCCGAGAAAACCCGACGTTTGACGGCCAGGTTTTCGCTGACCGCTTCGATGATAAACGTCCGCTGCAGGCACATGTCCGCCATACTGCCGGCCAGCCGTATCCGCCTCAGCGACGGTTCAACCTCATCGCTCTTTAGGATCCCCAAACGCACGAAGACGTCCAAATTGCTTCGAACGCGATCCAGGCTGGCGGACAGGGTCTTTTCATCCCGGTCGTAGATCGTAACATCGCAGCCTTTGACTGCGAACACCTGAGCAAGCCCATGCCCCATCAGGCCGGCGCCCAGTATACCAATGCGCGTTTCTTCATTTAAGAGCATGCCGTTTTCCTCTTCTTGAAATGGCTTGTCGTATAAGAGGTTGTTTGAAAACTCCGGTTGAGGCTCGATAACACTAGGCAGAACGGGCTGCGCTTACACGTGATATGTGAGCATTTTGAGACACCTTCCGAAGTCGGTAGCGAGCCTCGTACGGTTTTTCCAAACAGCCTCTAAGGCACATAAATCACCATCACACATTTAACGTCGCGGCCGTCTGCAGGCCGTCCGAAGTGGGGAACGCTGGAGTCGAAGTACACGCAATCTCCGGTTTCGACGATATATTCATCTTCTCCGTGTAAAAACCGCATGGTTCCCTCGATAACCAGCAGCATCTCCTCACCTTCATGCTGAAATAGCGCTCTGTCCTCGGCTTCGGCAGGAATCGTAAGCAGATACGGCTCCATCTTCTTGTTGGGGTAATGGTGGGCAAGGGTTTCGTACGAGTAGCCGAAAACGGCGCCGTTGCGCGCCATGAGGCTGCGCTCATTTTTCTTGACGACCGAACAGCGCACCGGCGTACTTTCTTCCCCAAGAAGTTGTGACATCGTCACCCCTAAAGCCTTGGCAATTACCAGCAACGTTGAAACCGGCGGCGCCTTGTCCGAATTTTCGACTTTGGACAGGTAGCCCTTGGTGATGCCGGCTTTTTCGGACAGCGTTTGTATGGTAAGTTTCTGTGCAAGACGAAGCGCTTTTATATTCTTCCCAATTTGAGACTCCGGTATCATAAACACCTCTCACAAGTGTCCATCCAGAATTTGTCAATTGGAGATCGAGGCTTTCGAAAAATTCTACCGGAGGCATATGGCTGGCATTTTGAAGACAAAGGTTATCGTGTACCGCCGATATCGGACCAACTGGTCATTTATGGACGGACACCGGAAAATTCAGAAAACTTAGCCACCTGCCCCGTGGTGCTGCCAGGTCTGAAGCCCTGCAGTTTCCTATATAAAAACTTTTTTAAACAAAATTGTCTAATTTATTGATTATTACAGATAGTTAAGAAGTTTCTAAATAGGAAACCTATTTTATTGTTATTGGTTTGTCAAGCACTTTTCAATGAATTCGACCGCCATTTGCGGTCACAGCGGCCTGGAATTGATACCGGTATTGAAGATGGCGTGGCAGCACCCAGAAGGCAGACTGAAACCCACGGCATCCTCCGTCGACAATCGGCCGATCGTGGCAACTTCCCAAAAGTCTGCCTATCCATGTTTTTGAGGTTGCGATCCAAGCCTCAGACCGGTTTAATGGGACGGGTCGGCTGGTGTGATAGGTGAAAGATTTCTCGATAAATCAATATCCACCATAGCGCCGGAACGCCTTCACCCGGCATTCCCGAAAACAGATGAGGGATACAATCGGAGCAAGGAGCGCAAACACCATGCATGAAGATCTGTCTGCACGGTCAACAGCAACGGAGACGGTTTCGGAAACAAACAGAATACCGGTGGTGATCGATGCCGACTTGGTCTATCCGGCAGGCATGCGTGGAGACCTGTTCGACGGTTTTGCCACCGTTGCCGATATGATCGGCAATGGCTACCAATCACGGCGTGATGAACTCATCCGATTCATCGACTCAAGCGTCGAGAAAGGAAAAATCGTCTGGCTCGACGACTGGTCACCGCTAAACTGGTGCAAGGAGTGCAACGTGCCGATTCTTTCCACCCGATGCGTCTGATGCTGCCGCCACGGCGGCGAGAAAATACGGCTCAAGTTTCCTGCCAACCCGAGGCCGGTACTCCCCCATGACGAGCGCATGTTCCGCAGCGTCAATTTTCCATGGCCCCATGATCGTTCCACGGTGCTCAATTACTACATGACCGGGGATTGTGCCGCGTGGGAGGTCATCAGGAGTGGAATAAATATCGGCAGTATCGTCTATCGCGACAGGAGTGAAAGTTATCGTTTTGAACCCGGCGTCCTCTATGACGGGAAAACGTTTGAAAATGATGGACGGGCAACACGCATGGAAGGCGTCATCCGGGCAAATCGTTCGAGACTGGAGCAGCTGGAAAAGGAGGCCGTTGAATTCATAAAGGGGCACTTGCGCCGTGTTCTCGACGTGCCCGTGATTGCCTTTTCCGGTGGCAAGGACTCACAGGTGTTGCTGCACCTGTGTTCGCTTACCGGGAAGAAAATGCGCGTGGTGCAGGTCGACACCGGCGTTGATCCGCCATCGAATCTGAATTTCAGCGACGCTTTCCTTTCCCGCTACCCTTTGTTCAAGATCAAGAGAATGGGCGGCGACGATATTTTTTGGCGGGCCCTGAAAAAACTCGGTCCGCCTGCCACCGATTTCCAGTGGTGCCGGGAAATATTGAAGAAAACAGCGACCTTCCGGGAACGAAAAAATTATCTCCTCGGAGTGGTTAAATTTCTGCAGCGCGTTTTTCGAACCCGGGTCATATTTATCGAGGGTACGCGAAGACGTGAGGAGCCTTGGCGGGTCATACTCAAGAAAGACGTCGAGATTAAAAGCCCCATGATCAATGCCACGGATATTCGGCCCATCGTTGAGTTTACGGATCTTGACATATGGATGTACTTGAAATTACGAAATATTCCTATCCACCCGACATATACCGTCGAGAAAAACCAGCGCATGATATGCCTCTTCTGCCCGGACAAAACCTGCGAGGAGATGAACCGGGTCAGGGACAACAGCCCGGCGCAATGGAACCGGTTTTACAGCGAACTCGAACGCTGGCGGACTGTGTTCGGCTTTCCGGAGCAATGGACGACGAAAAACCTATGGATGAGGGACAAACCGGTCTCCCGATATAGGCAGGAACTGGGGATCGGCTCCCGAATAGGCATGGTTCGAAACCGCCTGAACAGCGTCATTGAAGTCGCGGAAAGCGGGATGCGAGACGATGTGTATCGCTCCGCGATGAAAATCCACGGCCCCTTTGAGATGCACGGACTAAAAAGGTGGCTCAGGCCCTTCGGAAAGATCACCGGCGGTGCCGGCGGCCGGTCATTTAGCGTCATCACCGCTGAGCACCGCATAGAGGTTTACGAAAACGGCGCCATACACGTGGCCCGTTTCGATACAGCGCACCGATCGGCTTCCGGCGATCTTCTCAGGCATTGGATGGTTTCTTATCTGAACTGCATCGGGTGCGGGGCCTGTACGGTGAACTGCTCCAAGATCACGATTAAAAATGCCAAATCTCACATCGGACTGTTATGCAACGGCTGCGCAGCATGCATACAGCCGGTCGTGGCCACCTGCCCCCTGAATGCAATCGGTCTAGAACGATGCATCGAGAGCCGGCAGGATTCATAAACTAAGGCGGGCTGCACCCGAAAGTCTATAGGCTGTAGACTTTTAGGCTGAAGGAAAGGATCATCGGTGAAAATCCGTGGACGGATTTCCTGTCTTTTTGGACAGGGTTTCAGGAGAAAAGCTCAAGGTTCAATGGGCGGGCAGATGGCTCAGGTGCCGGCGAACGGCATTGACCAGCCCTTTGCGTACTTCGGTGACAGCCTCTGGGTTGAGGATGCCCTGGTGCTCATCCATATAGGCTTTGGAGATTTCGGTCGGCAGGACCAGTATCCTGCCGTCCATCTTCGTCAGCAGCTCGCACATGGCACCTTTGCCCTGGAAGACCAGATTCTCGGCCACGGTCGTCGGGTGGCCCGGAATACGGATGTCGGCAAGCAGCTGCAGCCAGGCATCGATCTGCGGCCGCCATCTGCTCCGGTCGAGAAAGGCGGTGCCCAGGTTGAACAGGGGCGGTTTGGCAAACCCTTTTTCCACCTGGCGGGAAATATTGTATGAGTGGATGTCGTAGACCACGCAGAAGCCGAAGCGTTCGGCAAGCGCCTTGCAATAGCTGCCGATAAACCTGTAGAAGGCAAAGTACCTTGCAAGCGTCCTGTCTTGGATGGCCTCCGGGGGGTTGCTGCTGTAGGCGGCAAGACCCCAAAACTGCTCCGGCGTCAAAGGCAGGGCGTCTTCCGGTTGACGATTGAGATCGTACTCGACCCGTGAATCGAGGCTCCAGATGGTGCTGGGGTTGCCCTCGATGAACTGCTCGGTGGCGGCATCCTCTTCGAAAAGGCGTTGTTCTTCGGAAATGGCGACAAAGGGCAGGACCTCCTCGTGCACGTTGTGCCCGGCATGAATGGCCGTAACCAGGGTGGGCACGGAAAGATCGAGGTTGTAGGCGAAACCGCCCAGGTGGCCTATACCCGCGAGGCGGTCAGCGGTGAGGAATTTCCGGTGAAGCGTGTCGTCGAAGAGAAAGGTCATGTCTGCCTTTCGTTTCGGGATGAGGTCGGCCGATGTCGATTGCAGCTTGCTTTTGACGATAAAATTTTATGCCAAAATCACAGTAGGTTGTCAAAGAAAAAGTTGCACCGCATCTGGCCTTCGGCGGGGCGGGCATCTCCGGCCGCGTCCCCGCTCATCCGGGTTTTCTCCAAATCACCGATTGACGGCTGGTTGGCACAAAGCGCCGAGGGCGGCAAGCGCGTCAGGACGCGGCCACCCGATGACACGGTGCGACGACATCATCGGGGATCGGGCAGCGGTAAGGCCGTCCGGCCGTCCGTTTTTCGTGCTCGGCCTTGGCCCGGCTCAGCAGATCCGCGTCGGTCAGGGCGTCCAGGGCGGTCGCCGCCAGCACCTTCGCGGCCAGCACCATGCCCTTGTGGGCCAGCGGCATCTTGCCCTGGGCCACAAGCTGCCAGGAATGGCCCGGGGTACCCACGGCATGACAGGCGATCAGGCATTGAGCTGTGGGGGTCAGCCAGCTGACGTCACCGACGTCGGTCGAACCGGGCAGAAACCAAGGGCTTCCCTTGTATTCGAGAATTGCCGAATGCAGCGGCCTCTCGTCGGTGCGCGGGACGCTGTAGGTCTTGTAGACAAAGTCGATGTCGGTCTGGCCCAAGCTCGACTGGATCTGCTTGGCAAAGGCATAGTCCGCCGCGTCGAAGGGCGGCGGCCCCAGCCGCTCCATGTTGGCCTGCATGGCGGTTTCCAGCGCCGTGTTGGGCAGCAGGTTGGAGCAGGCGCGGTCGATGGCCACCTCGACCGTGGTGTCGGTCATCATCGCCGCACCTTTGGCGATGCGCTTGACCCGCTCGAACAGGGCCCAGACATCCTCGATCTCCGGCGAGCGGACGAGATAGAGCACCTCGGCATCGGCCTGCACCACGTTGGGCGAGATACCCCCCGACTCGGTGATGGCCGAGTGGATGCGGGCCTCGGTAGGGATGTGCTCGCGCATGTACTGGACGCCGACGCTCATCAGTTCGACGGCGTCCAGCGCGCTGCGGCCCAGTTCGGGACAGGCGGCGGCATGCGCGGCGCGGCCGTGGAAACGGAAAAAGG
>JBJKSK010000337.1:0-3486 GCA_046704125.1 Desulfobacterales bacterium
GCCCCGGGCAAAACCCTGCCACGGGCCATCGATAAAGCGGAAAACGCTGGCTTCATGCCGGCTGCGGTGACCGGAAACCGCACCCGCCCGTCGTTAAAAATCCAGGATGGCTGCGATGCCTTTTGCACGTACTGCATCGTCCCCTACGCTCGGGGCCGAAGCCGCAGCATGCCTGCGGCGGCCGTAATGAATCAGCTGACCCGGCTGAAACAGGCCGGATACCGGGAAACCGTGCTTTCGGGGATTCATCTGGGCCGATGGGGCCAGGATCTGGAGCCCAGAAGCGACCTGTTGGCTTTGCTTGAAAGCCTGCATGCCGCAGACGTCATGGACCGGGTACGGCTCAGCTCCATCGAACCTGCGGAAATTACCAGTGAACTGATCGATTTTGTAGCCGAATCAGGCCGGGTCTGCCGCCACTTTCACATCCCGCTGCAAAGCGGTGACGATGCCATTCTCTCGAGAATGAAGCGCCCCTATACGCGTGAGCAGTTTCAGTTTCTGGTGACACGAATCCGAAACGCCCTGCCCGATGCAGGCATCGGGGTGGACGTGCTCGTGGGATTTCCAGGAGAAACCGACGCGGCTTTTGAAAACACCCTGCACCTGATCGAAGCGCTACCCGTGACCTATTTGCATGTTTTCCCCTTCTCCCCGCGAAAGGGCACACCGGCGGCCACCTTTCCCGATCCCGTGCCTGCTCAAACCGTCAAAAACCGCTGCCGGCGACTCAGGGATCTGGGCCAAAAAAAGAAAAACACGTTTTACCGCAGTCTGTTGGGCCGCCGGCTGCAGGTGCTCACCGAGGGCGGCGCGGACCAAACCGATGGGGCTCGAACCGCAACCAGCTCCAATTACGTGCCCGTCCACATCAGCGCTCCGGGGGTATCCGGCAATCAGTGGGTAGCCGTTTGCATCAATCGGATAAGCTCAGACGGCAAGGTCTGGGCGGATTTGACCGATGTGCGGTGAGAAAAAGGAAATGACGGAGTCAATCTCTTTAGGAAAAGGGGGTTTTCGTGTTTGACCATCTATTGTCCGATGATGCACTAAAGCTCAGGCAAGAGGTCCGGGACTTTGTCAAGTCGGTGCCCCGGGAGATGATCCTGGCCATGGACCGGGACCAGATTCAGTTTCCCAAGCAATTTCTCAGTGAGGCCGGCCGGCTCAACCTGATGGGGTGCCGATACCCGAAACGCTGGGGCGGCCGGGACCTGGATTGGGTGGCCACCACCATGGTCATGGAAGAGGTGGGAGTCCTGGGCTACATCTTTGCCTGCATCTTCGGGGTGGGCGCCGAACTGGTCTGTGACGCGATCATCCTCCACGGCACCGATGCGCAAAAAGAAACCTATGTCAAACCGCTGCTGGCCGGCCAGCGGTTTGCCGCCGAATGTCTCACCGAGCCCAGAGGCGGATCGGACTTTTTTGGCACCACCACCACCGCCGAGGACAAGGGGGATCATTTTCTGCTCAACGGGCAGAAGCGTTTTATCGTGGGTGCCGATGGTGCCGATTTTTTCCTCGTCTACGCCAAAACCGATCTCACGGCCAAACCGCACCAGGCCCTGACCTGCTTTATAGTGGATCGCAGCCAAGGCGTCGAGACCAAATACCTTTACGGGCTGATGGGCTGCAGAGGCGGCGGCGCCGGACGGCTGGTTTTTAAAGACGTCAAGGTGCCCAGGGAAAACATCGTGGGCCGGTTAAACGGCGCCTACGCGGTTTTTAACACCATGATGATCCCCGAACGGCTGGGAACAGCGGCCATGACCATCGGCGCGGCCCGGCCGGCGGTGGAAATCGCCACCGGCTACACCACCCGGCGAAAGGCCTTCGGACAGCCCATCCACCAGTTTCAGGGCGTAAGCTTTCAGGTGGCCGAAGCGGTCATGCTCCTGGACGCCGCCCGGTCCCTGGTCTATGCCACGGCCAGTGGCGTGGACGCTGGAATCGATTCGCGGAAAATCCGGCGGATGGTCTCGGAAACCAAGAAATTTGTCACCGAATCGTGTCAGAAAGCCGCCCAAAAGGCCATGCAGGTCATGGGCGGCATCGGCTACACCAACATATTTCCGGTGGAGCGCATCGTACGGGATCTTCGCCTGGCCTCCATCTGGACGGGCACCAATGAAATCATGGCGGCCATCGTCTCGGCCGAATGGTACCGGGAATATCATCAGGCCAAAGAGGCGGGGCTGTCCCGGGACTGCGAGACCGATGCCCCCGAAGCTCATGCCGTAGATGAAAAGATCTACGAATAATCATTTCCAAAAAGGAAGCCATTTCATGACCGACGTCTACCAATCTCTGGCAAAACACCTCGATGGACTCCCCGGAGGTTTTCCGGCCACGGCATCCGGCGTGGAGCTGCGCATTCTAAAACGCCTGTTCACCGCCCAGGAAGCTGCCATCGCCGCCGGCTTGTCCATGATGCCAGAGCCTGCCGAAACCATCGCCAATCGGCTGAACATGGAGGCAGAATCCCTGGCCGAAACCCTTCACGCCATGTCCCGAAAGGGATTGATCTTTCGTCTGACCAAGGGGGAAAGGCCGCTGTACATGGCTGCCCAGTTTGTCATCGGCATCTGGGAATACCACGTCAATGACCTCGACAAAGCGCTTATCGCGGATTTCAACGAATATGCGCCCTTGCTGATGAAAGACACCCTGGCCAAGACCCGGACCCAGCAATTGAGGGTGGTCCCGGTGTCCCAAAGCCTGTCTGCCGAAATGAAAGTCATGCCTTACGAGCTCGCCGAGGAGATCATCCGGGCGCAGAAAAAAATCGTCGTGGCCCCCTGCATCTGTCGCAAGGAACATCACATGGTGGGCAAGGGATGCGAGTTTCCCATGGAAACCTGCTTAAGTTTCGGCGCAGGCGCCCACTATTACGAGGAAAACGGACTGGGTCGGGCCATCTCCCAGGATGAGGCGTTAAGCATTCTCAAGCAGGGCATCGAGGCCGGGCTGGTGCTGCAGCCGGGAAATTCCCAGAAACCGGTCAACATCTGCATGTGCTGCGGCTGCTGCTGCCAGATCCTGAAAAACCTCAAACGCTTGGATGCCCCGGCCACGGTGGTGGCCTCCAACTGGTATGCCAAGGTGGATGAAAGCACCTGCACGGCCTGCCAAGCCTGTGCTCAACGCTGCCAGATGGGGGCCATCACCGTCGAAGAAACGGCCCATATCGATCTGGATCGCTGCATCGGCTGCGGGCTGTGCGTCGCCGCCTGCCAGTTCGAGGCCATGGCCCTGATGGAAAAAGATCAGTCCCAGCGCACCGCGCCTCCGAAAAACACCGTGGAGACATACGTGCGCATCGCCCAAGAACGCGGCTTGTTTTAAATTTTGCGGCCATGCACATCATCAAGAAACATACCTGGCAAGACGTCGAGGGCTGGCAGGTGGGCTTCGGGCCGATGGGGCCGCCGCTGATGTCGGTATTTTTCTACCGGATCGGGCGGCTGCTCATCGATACGGGCC
>JBJKSK010000338.1:0-4534 GCA_046704125.1 Desulfobacterales bacterium
CTTCCTTCGCGCCGGAGAGCCGGTGGCCATGTCGACACGTTCCGGGGAATTTGTCACGCTGCAGGACGTGGTCAAGGAAGTGGGGCGGGATGCGGCCCGGTTTATCTTTTTGACACGTCACTACGAAAGCCCTCTGGATTTTGACCTGGAGGTGGCCAAGAAAAAGACCAATGACAACCCGGTGTATTATGTGCAGTATGTGCATGCCAGGATATCGAGTATCCGGCGAAAGGGCCAGCAGGACAAGGGGGCACAGGATGAGATCCCCAGTTCCCAGGATCTTTCACTGTTAACCGCTCCCGAGGAAATTGCCCTGATCAAGGCCATGGCGGGATATCCGGAGGTGGTGGCTTCCAGCGCACGGTTGATGGAACCGCACAGGATCACTTTTTACCTGATGAGCCTTGCGTCCCTGTTTCATGCCTACTACAATAAACATCGGGTATTGTCTGAAACAGCCGGCCTGACCCGCGCCCGGATTTATCTGGTGCTGGCGGTGCAGAAATTGATTCGAAACGGGCTGACTCTGCTGGGTGTTTCGGCGCCCGAGCAGATGTAATCTTTTTTCCCCGAAGGTGGGGGGCGTGCAAATGGCCAACCAAAAGGCATCTGACCCGGAAAAACGAAAAAAGGTGGTTCCGCCCGGTTTTATCCGCCGGAACCTGTTTCGGGGAATGATCTATATGGTGGTGGGAACCTGGCTGTTTGTGCTAGGTGTACTGGTGGGTCGCGGAACGGCACCGGTGAATTTCGACATCGGAAAGCTGCAGCGCCAGCTGGCACAACTGAAACAAAAGGCGGTTGCGGAAGCTGAAAAGCGTTACAGGATCGATCTTAGATCCCTGGGAAACAGCTCAGACCTGGATTTTTACCAGGCCTTGAAAGGTGCTGGCGACAAGAATGGAGCCAAACAGGATTTGGCCCGGATCAATCCCTTGCCCCCTGTCCAGCCGCTTCCCACCCTCCAGGAGACGACCCCCAAGGGGAAATCTCCTGAAACCGGTAAACCCGCCCGGGACCAAGGGCTGACAACGGTTGCGGAAAAGCAGGCGGCAGTGGTTCCAGTAAAAAAGGCCGATGCAACCCTGCCGCTAAAGCCGGAACCCAAGCCCGACTCGCACGCTAAAGCGGCCAAAAGAGACTCGACGCATACCATGGTCATCCAGGTGGCGGCGATGAAGGACCCAAAGCAAGCCGGCGACATGGTGGCCCGGCTCAAGGCTTTGGGATATCCGGCCTTTCGCACGGCGGCCGTGGTGCCGGGACGCGGCGTTTGGTATCGGGTTCAGATCGGTTATTTCCGGGATGCTGCCGATGCTGCCGATACCCTGGCCAAGCTTCAGCGTTACAAGTTCAAGGCGTTTCTGACCAGACCGTGAGGCGCGGGCAGGAGCGATAGACGAAAGACAAGGGGGAAGCGATGAGAATTACCAGGGAGCAGGTGCTTCACGTGGCTGCACTGGCCCGGATCGAATTAGATGATACGGCCATCGAGACCTTTGCCGAGCAAATCGGAACGATACTTGACTACGTTGACACGTTAAACTCTGTGGATACCACCGGCGATGAGCTGACATCCCATGCAGTTTACATGAACAAAGATTTTCGCGAGGATATCCAAATGCCTCATCTGGCCAGCGCTCAGGCGCTGGCCAACGCACCGGAGCAGCAAGAAGGCCATTTTCAGGTTCCCCGGATAATCGGGTAACGGTCTTTGGGCGGAAAAGCACGGAAGGAAATGAATAGATGAAGCTGCATGAGTTGACCATTGGCCAGGCCCACGCGTTGTTGAAAAAGCGTGAAAAATCGGCCCGGGAATTGACCCGGGCGGTGCTCGATCGCATTGAAGCCGTAGACGGGAAAGTGGGTGCTTTTTTATCGGTGTGCCCGGATCGGGCCATGGCTCAGGCCGATGCCGCGGATGCGCGTATCGCTGCCGGTAAGATGGGTGCCCTGACCGGTATTCCCGTAGGGATCAAAGACCTGATCTGCACCAAAGGCCTGGCCACCACTTGTGCGTCCAGGATTCTGCAAAACTTCGTGCCGCCCTATGATGCCACGGTCATGACCCGGCTGGATGATGCCGGAGCGGTGACGGTGGGAAAGCTCAACATGGATGAATTTGCCATGGGCTCTTCCACGGAAAATTCGGGGGTCAGACCCACCTGCAACCCCTGGGACCTGTCCCGAATTCCAGGAGGTTCCAGTGGGGGTGCCGCAGCGGCGGTAGCCGGTGATCTATGCCTGGCGGCCCTGGGATCCGATACCGGAGGATCGATCCGTCAGCCGGCTTCCCACTGCGGCGTGGTGGGCATCAAACCGACTTACGGCCGGGTCTCGCGCTTTGGACTAGTGGCGTTTGCCTCCTCGCTGGACCAGATCGGACCGCTGACCAAAACGGTTCAAGATGCTGCCTTGATGTTAAATGTGATCTCCGGCCACGATCCCAGGGACTCGACTTCGGTGCCCGAATCCGTGCCCGATTATGTCGCTTGTTTGGAAGATGGGATTTCAGGACTTACTGTGGGCATTCCCGTGGAATATTCCGCGACCCAGGGCCTGGATCCGGATGTGGCTGCTGCGGTTTCCCAGGCCATTTCCGCTATCGAATCCATGGGGGCGCGATGCATTGAAGTATCTTTGCCCCACACCCGGTACGCCGTGGCCGCTTACTATGTCATCGCGCCTTCCGAGGCTTCTTCCAACCTGGCCCGCTATGACGGGGTGAAGTACGGGTTTCGGGACCATGAACCAGGCGATCTGATGTCGATGTATTGCAGCACCCGCTCCAAGGGCTTTGGTGCCGAGGTGCAGCGCCGGATCATCATCGGCACCTACTGTCTTTCGGCGGGCTACTACGATGCCTATTACGGCAAGGCCTCCCAGGTGCGGACCTTGATTCGTCAAGACTTCCAAAAGGCTTTCGAACATTGTGATGTCATCGCCTCTCCGGTGGCACCGACCCCGGCTTTCAAACTGGGTGAAAAAACCGACGACCCGCTGACCATGTACTTGTCAGATATCTTTACCCTGTCGGCCAACCTGGCCGGTATCCCCGGTATGTCGGTGCCCTGCGGCTTTTCCAGAGACGGCCTTCCCATTGGACTGCAGCTGATGGCCAGCCATTTCAAGGAGAGCACCTTGTTCAAGGTGGCCCATCATTTCGAGCAAGCCACGGATTTTCATACGAGGCGGCCGCAGCTGTAATCAAAGAAAGGAAAGATCATGAGCATTCAACCCGAAGGCGAAGACATTCGAAAGGCCATCAAATGGGTGGGTCAGGAGCGAACTCATTTTCCGGAAAAAAAACTGGCATCCATCGTTGAGGCGGCGTGTATGAAGTTTGACCTTTCGCCAAAGGATGCGGCCTTTCTGGAGCGCTTTGTGCGCGAAAATCCCCAATGACCGTCAAACCGGAACCAAACCCGTTTCTCGCAAAGACGCAAAGAAACCGCGAAGCTCGCAAAGCGTTAGGATAAAAAGAGCTCTGCGGGCTCTCGCGCCTGTGCGAGGAACCCGGATTTTACCGTGACCCGAATTCGTATCCTCCCGGAAATCCTGTCCAACAAGATCGCCGCCGGCGAAGTGGTCGAGCGGCCCGCTTCGGTGGTCAAGGAACTGGTGGAAAACGCCCTGGATGCCCAAGCCTCCAGGATCCTTGTCGATATCGACGGCGGCGGCCGGTCGCTTATCCGGGTCTCGGACAATGGCATCGGCATGGGAAAAGATGATGCCATGCTGGCTTTAGAGCGCTACGCCACCAGCAAGATATATCGCGAAGAAGATCTGTTTTCCATAAAGACCCTTGGATTCCGGGGGGAGGCTATCCCCAGCATCGCCTCGGTGTCGCGCTTTACCCTGGAGACCCGGCAGGTTGCCGACGACGCGGGCGTCCAGATTGTCGTTGACGGGGGAACGATTCGAAACGTCACCGAAATCGGAGTTCCCGCCGGCACCCAGATCAGTGTGCGTCAGCTTTTTTTCAATACGCCGGCACGGCGCAAGTTTCTCAAGACCGTCAGCACCGAAATGGGCCATATCGGCGATACCGTGGCCACTTTCGCCCTGAGCTCGCCAGCGGTGCAATTTCGGCTGACCCATAACGGAAAGATCGTCCGTGACTGGCCGGGGGCTGCTTCTGCCATGGATCGGGTGGTGGACGTTTTGGCCATTTCCGCAGGAAACTTGTGTGAGGTAAACGCCACCGAAGCCGAAGCTTCCGTCTCCGGCTGGGTCGCCTCGCCTCATGAGACCCGGAGCACGTCCCGGGGGATATATCTTTTCGTCAACGGTCGCGCCGTGACAGACCGCACCCTGCGTCATGCGCTGTTTGAGGGCTACTCGGGTCACTTGATGAAGGGGCGCTTTCCGGTGGCGGTCCTTTTTGTTCAGGTGGCCTTTGACCAGGTGGATGTCAACGTGCATCCCACCAAACACGAGGTGCGCTTTGCCGACGTCCGGAAGGTGCACCGGATCGTTCATGCCGCCGTGGCCCAGGCGCTGGCTCGCGCCGATTTGCCTCCTACCGCCGCCT
>JBJKSK010000339.1:0-2772 GCA_046704125.1 Desulfobacterales bacterium
TGATGATCACCTCGGTGTCGGCCCGATCGTTGAGAAGCTTTAGGGCGGCGACCATCTCGTTTTCGGCGCCATCTCCCTGAACCCGGACGGGGACGATCTCAACGGCGAGGCCCGGAAACCGGCGCGAAAGGATGCTAAGCATGTCATGGACTGCGGCTCCAGTGGAAGATGTCACCAAGCTGACCTTGCGGGGAAGAAACGGCAGGGGCCGTTTTCTTCCCGGATCAAAGAGGCCTTCGTTATCCAGGCGTTTCTTCAGCTGTTCGAAAGCCACCTGCAGTGCGCCAACGCCTTGGGGTTCAAGGTATTCCAAAATAATCTGGTAGGTGCCTCTCGGCTCGTAAACGCTGATCCGGCCAAGACCCGTGATGCGCATGCCGTCTTCGAGAGCAAATTTCAGGTTCCGGTTCTGACCCCGAAACATCACCGAACGGATTTGGGCATGGGCGTCTTTGAGGGTGAAATAATAGTGGCCCGAGACCGGCACGCTGAAGTTTGAGACTTCACCGGTAATCCAGACCAAGACAAAGGCGTCTTCCAGCATTTTCTTGATCTTGGCGGTGAGCTGCGAGACGGAATAGATCTTTCGCTGCGGTGCGCCGGATGCAAACTCAGCCATTTGCCGCGGGTCATCGAGCATAGGGCCACTGGTCCCCTTCAGCCAATCGTTAATGTCCGATAAGATATATTATGTAAACTTTTTAGTAAGCCGGCCTGAAACACTTCCAAACCGCTCTTCGGCTCACGAGCCCTTGCCCATGTGCCGTTCAATAAATTCCCGTACCGCCGGTACCAGGTAGATCGTGTCGATGGGCAGCTGGCCCAGAAATTCGGCTAGCAGCCTGTTTTTTTGGTACACGGAAATGCGCTTGTCCATGACAAAGCGCTTTTGGCCTTTGACCGTGCAAAAGCCGCTTTGCACCGCAATCCCGACGGCTCGCAAATTATGGTCCGACACGGTGATGCCAAGTTTTTCCGCCACGTCCTTGAGGTTTTGATACAACTGCTCTGGCTTCATATCGCAAAACTCGGTTTTCGTCTCCTCCCTTATGATGTTTCGAGTGCCGGATCAATAGAATTCCCAATCTGCAAAAAAAATGTTCAATATGGACAATGGATATAGGATATGGAACATTCAATTGGCTTGAAAAACGCGTTTGCTGTGTTATATTTCTATACGGCACAAGGATGCAAGCGGTGCCGGTTTTGTCAACCTAAATTTTTCCAGGAGGTTTCTGATGCCGTCTACTCCGCTTACCCAAACCAGGACTGAGGTTCGGGTAAATTCATTTATTCGAAGCGTGTACAACTGGATGGCCGTAGGCCTTGCCCTGACCGGGGCCACCGCCTATTACGTGTCCAACAACGAGGCCATGCTGAGGCTGATTTACAGCAATCAGTTGATCTTTTTCGGATTGATTATCGGGGAGTTGGTCCTGGTCTTTTCCCTCAGCGCCCGGATCGGAAAACTGCAGGCCTCCACGGCCACCGGGATGTTTGTGGCCTATGCGATGCTAAACGGGGCGACACTTTCGTTCGTATTTCTGGCCTACACCCGGGCTTCCATTACCTCCACCTTTTTTGTATGTGCCGCCACCTACCTGGCCGCCAGCATCTACGGCACGACCACCAAGAAGGATCTGACCTCTTTTGGAAATTTTTTGTTCATGGGCCTGATCGGCATCATCATCGCTTCGGTGATCAATTTGTTTCTGAGAAGCTCAGGCATGAGCATGATCATCAGCTACATCGGGGTCATCGTGTTTGTGGGGTTGACGGCCTATGATACGCAGAAGTTGAGGACTATTGCGTTGTCTCAGCCCGACGGGCTGGAGGCCGGCGTGGTGCGTAAAGGGGCGATCATGGGTGCGCTTGCGCTCTACCTGGATTTTATCAACTTGTTTCTCATGATGTTGCGAATCATGGGAAATAACCGCAATTAAGCCCGTTTCGCCGATTCGACAGCAAGACCCGTCTAAAACCCGAAAAGATTCCGGGAGGCCTCTTGGCCGGCCCGGAATCTTTTTTTTGCATGAGAGAATCGTCACGACTATCCTAATACGCGGGCGACCACCTCGGCAATCTCAGCGCAGCAGGATTCCGTTTCGGCCGGAGAAAAAGCCTCCACCATTACCCGGCAAAGCGGCTGGGTCCCGGAATAGCGCACCAGCACCCTTCCCTTGCCGGCGAGCCGTTTTTCGACCCGGTCTATGGCCTCGGTGATTTCGGGTATCGTGGTCAGCTCCGGCTGGCGGCCAACGGTCACATTGACCAGTTTCTGGGGAAACACCGCCATAACCTTGGCCAGCTGCGACAACGGTTGACCGGTTTCATGCATCACCTCCAACAGCCGCAAGGCGCTTAGCATGCCATCCCCGGTGGAATGGTGATCCAGAAAGATCATATGACCGGAGTCCTCCCCGCCGATAATGGCCCCGGTTTTCAGCATGGTCTTCATGACGTGACGGTCTCCGACGGGGCACTGCACATAATCGATTCCCAGACCGGCAAGCGCCTGCGTTAACCCCAGGTTGCTCATCACCGTGGAAACCACGCGGTTGTTCCGCAACCGGCCTTGCTGCTTGAGATACCGGGCACAGATGGCCAAAATCACATCCCCGGAGATCACGCTTCCGGTTTCGTCCACGGCAATCAGTCTGTCACCGTCGCCATCAAAGGCCAGTCCGGCAGCCGCACCATTTTGGCAAACTTGTTTCACAAGCGTTTCCGGGTGTTGGGAGCCGCAGCCGGCATTGATGTTGGTCCCGTCGG
>JBJKSK010000340.1:0-2563 GCA_046704125.1 Desulfobacterales bacterium
GGACTATCCTCCCGAGCGGTTTTCAACCGAGCCGGTTCCCACGGGCCCCAATCAGGGCCACCTCATTTCCAGGCAGAAGATGGATCGGCTGCTCAATTGGTACTATGAGGCCCGGGGATGGAACCAAAACGGTCTGCCCACCCGGGAGACGCTCGTCGGTTTGGAACTGGAGGATGTCGCTGACGTACTGGCCTCCGAGGGGAAATTGCCGTAAATCGAAATTTCTCGCCACGGTGGGGAGAAGCCGCAAAATGGTTCTATTTTTCAGGTCATGGCGGTCTTTGCGCGCCTTGGCGACTTTGCAGGAAACTCCTCTTTTGGTTTTTGGAAAGGAGCGCGTTGATGCTGCTG
The DNA here is from genome assembly GCA_046704125.1 of Desulfobacterales bacterium. GTDB lineage: Bacteria > Desulfobacterota > Desulfobacteria > Desulfobacterales > JBJKSK01 > JBJKSK01. The sequence continues at coordinate 352 of JBJKSK010000340.1, forward strand.
GGACTTCACACGTATAGTTTTCATCTGCACGGGATGGGGCAAAACTGGGGCGGCTACAGGCTGGCCTGGGAGCCGGTGTGGGACATCTTCGGCTTGATGGATGAGGCCAAAAAGCTTGGCCTCGACGGGCTTCACCTGACGGCGGCCGATCTGGGAAAAACCGATGATGCTCATCTTGCCGATGTGCGAAAGGCGGCCCAGGAGCGCGGATTGTACCTGGAGTACAATTTCTCCCTGGACGCCTCGGGCTATGACGACCGGCTGACCAACACCATGGAGCAGGGGGTGGCCATTGCCGAGAAAATCGGATCGGATATCGGAAAGATCAGCATGGATGTGCACCGGCCCCATCCGGTGTGCAACTCGGCTTTTCACCCCAAAGTCGTCGTCCAACTAGAGCGCATTGCCCAATTGGCCCTTTCTGCGGCCCCGCGGGCTCAAGATGCAGGAGTTCGCCTGTGTCTGGAAAATCACACCGAAGCGTTCAGCCAGGAAGTGCTGTGGACCATCAACCGCGTCGATCACCCCTATGTGGGCGCCTGCGTGGACACGAACAACTCGCTGATGGTGGGAGAAGATCCCCTTTCCGCCATTGCACGGCTGGCACCGGTGGCCTTTACCAATCATTTTTCCGATCACCGCATCGTGTTTGATCAATACGGATGCCGGATCACCGGCGTGGCCGCCGGAACCGGCGATGTTCCCATGAAAGCGGCCTACCGCCTCATTTGCAGCAACCCCGACATGAAGCGGCTCAACCTGGAGGTGGAATTCGATCCGGGAACCCACGGCCCCCGGGAAGCCCGGCGGCTGGAGTATGAGGCCGTGGTCCAAAGCATTCGATTTGCCCGGGAAGAATTAGGGGTCGGCAGACCATAACGCGTCACATAGGGAGGACCTAATCCATGCGCAAGATTTTTACCCCTGAACCCTTTAACCAGGAAACGGCCGATGCGGTGGTCATCGGCGGCGGGATCATCGGCGTGGCCACCGCCTTCTGGCTGTCGCGCGCCGGGCTGTCCACCATTTTGGTCGAGATGCGAGACGGCCTGTCCACCTTGACCACGACGGCTTCCATCGAATCTTTCCGTGCCCAGTTTACCGAGCCGGCCATGGCGGCTTTGGCCAAGGAGTCCATCGCGGTATGGGAAAATTTTGCTCAAGTGACCGGTCTGCCGGGTTATAAAATCGATTTGCATCACGGCGGGTACCTGTTTTTGACCACTGAGCAAGACAAGGTGGCCGACATCAAGGCCGCGGTGCAGGGGTATCATCGCGTCGGGGTCACGGATTCCGAGTTTTTGACCGGGGAAGAAGTGCTCAAGCGCTGGCCGTGGCTGTCGCCTGAAATCCGGGCCGCGGCCTATCGGGCCAGGGACGGCTGGTTTTCCGCCCACGAGGTGACCCAGGGTTTTGCGCGGGCTGCCGAAAACGCGCGCTTTTTCGTGAGGACGCGGGCCACCGGAATCGAAACCGATGCCAAGGGCGTGTGCGCCGTGGAAACCGAGCGCGGCCGCATCCATACCCGGGTGGTGGTCAATGCCGCCGGACCCTTTGCCGTCACCGTAGCCAGGTGGGTGGGGTTGGATCTGCCCATCTATCAGATGCGCCGCCAGCGCGTCTTTGTGGCGCCGCATCCCCAAATTCCACAGCAGGCGCCCCTGATCATGGATGTGGATAACGAATCCTACTGGCGGCCGGAGACCGGAGGAGCGCTTTTGGGCTGGCACGACCCCGAGGAGCAAAAGAGCGAGCCAATGGAAAGTCCGCAGGGCGACTGGGATTTTCCGGCCTTTACCCTCAACATGGTTTCCCGGCTCAGTCCCTTCTGGAACCAGGTGGTCGATGACCTCAAGCAGGAAGACATCTCGGTGTATGCCGGACAATATGTGCATGCCCCGGATGATCAGCCCATCATCGGGCCGGTGCCCGGAACCCCCGGGTTTTATCTCAATTGCGCGTACTGGCCCGGGGTGATGCTGTCTGCCGCCGCCGGGCGCTGGACCTGCGACCTGATTACCGGAAAGATGGACCCCGAGCAAAACCCGCTGCGGCTCAGCCGGTTTCAAGAGGGTGTGGCCCCCCCGCCGGGGGCGCTGATGCGCGGGCGGCATTAAGATAGGCAGGCCGGCAGGCTACAGACTGCCGGAAAACCTTATCCGTTTCAAGAAACCGTCCACATGAGTTTATAACCAGGAGAAAATGTGATGCA
>JBJKSK010000341.1:0-5274 GCA_046704125.1 Desulfobacterales bacterium
GGATATGTCACCGTCATGGTCCGCGGCGACGTGGGCGCGGTGAAAGCGGCAACGGATGCGGGCGCGGCGGCCGCCAAGCGCGTGGGTGAACTGGCCTCGGTTCACGTGATCCCGCGGCCTCACGGCGACGTGGAGATCATTTTGCCCCAGGAAACCAAGGGCGGTTTTGGCCGGAAGGCATAGCGGCCGCAAAAATCCCGGGACCAGGACCAGCCGGTTTTTTTTGACGCCAGGCGGATGTTTGCGCCTGATCCTGCCGTTTTGAAAAAGGTCGTGGTCAACGCGGATAACGCCGCCTGCAGGCAGGCAGGCCCATTGGAGGCGATTGTGTGAATCCGACACTCGACACGTATTTATCCAAAGCCAGTGCGGTGATTCAGGGCGATCTGTTTCACGCAACCCCGGCTCGCTTTTCCACCGAAGGCGCCCGGGCCGCCCAGTCAGAGCCGAACGAGGTGCCGTTTGATTCCCGCGCGGCCCCGCCCCGGGTGCATGTCGGTGTCGATCTGGGCACGGCCTATACCGTGCTGGTGGTGCTCGATGAAAAGCTGCAGCCCCTAGCCGGTGAGTATCGCTTTGCTCAAGTGGTTCGCGACGGGCTGGTGGTGGATTTCCAGGGGGCCATCGCTTTGCTGAAGGAACTGAAGCAAAATGTGCAAAAGCGGCTTGGCTTCGAGCTGAAGTCGGCGGCAACCACCTATCCGCCAGGGGTTTCCGCAAACGAGGTCAGAGCCACTCAGCATGTGGTCCGGGCCGCCGGTTTTGATTGCGAGCAAATCGTTGACGAACCGACAGCGGCCAATGCGGTGCTGCAGGTGGAAAACGGCGCGGTGGTCGATGTGGGCGGGGGAACCACGGGCATTGCGGTCTTTCGGGAGGGAAAATGCGTTTATGCCGCTGACGAACCAACCGGCGGGACGCAATTTTCCCTGGTCATTGCAGGCGCCCTGGGCATCGAACTCGAGGACGCGGAAGACCTCAAGAAAAAGGCGGAAAATCATGAACGGCTTTTTCCACTGGTGCGTCCGGTGATGGAAAAAGTCGGGACCATCGTGGCCCGGCACGTGTCGGCCCATCCGGTGGAGGCCATTTATCTGGTTGGCGGAACGGCCTGTTTTCCAGGAATCGACCAGGTGGTGCAGGAAGTCACCGGGATCAGGACCGTTGTCCCGGGATTTCCCCTGTTTGTCACGCCGCTTGGCACGGCGATGCACGATATTTCTTAAAAGCAGAAAAAAAGGTAAGAGCCCATGGCTGACGAATTTCAATTGCGGGTGTATTGTTATCTGGATCGAACCCAACCTCAATATGCATCTTTTGTGGGTACGGTGACCCAGGGCGATCTGATGGTAGAGGGAATGGCCTCTTTATATATCGAAGTGGCGCCCGGCAACGAGGTCTTTCGCCTGGTGGACATCGCTGTAAAGGCCACCGAGGCCCGCCCCGGGGCCCAGGTCGTGGAGCGGGAATTCGGAATGTTTGAAATCCACTCCCACTCCCAGCAGGCGGTGATCCAGGCCGGCGCCATGGTGCTGGACCGGCTCGGCTTGCAGGAAACCGGCCGGGTAAAGCCGTTTGTGGCCTCGGTGCAACTCATTACCAATGTAGATCCCTACCAGGCGCAGCTGCTCAACCGTTTTCGCCGCGGCAGCATGCTGGTGGCCGGAGAAACCCTGCTGGTGCTGGAAGTGGCCCCGGCGGCCTATATCAACATTGCCGCCAACGAGGCGGAAAAGCGCGCCAACATAAAACTGATTCACATCTCATCGGTGGGCCGCTTCGGCCGCATGTGGATGTGCGGCACCGAGTCTGAGATGGTCACCGCCAAAATGGCGGCCATTGCCGCCATCGAGGGCATTCAGGGCCGAAAAGCATAGACCGGTCTTGGCGGGTGGTCCTGGCGGGTCATCGGTTCGGAGGACAGTGAATGAAAATATTTTACACCGTGCGTGATATCGAAGACATGCACGCGGCCGGCGTGGTCCGGATCGACATCCATGATGACGTGGTGCTAACCGATGTGGCCCGCGAAAAAGCCGTTGCCCTGGGTATGGCCTTCAATGCGGTGGAGCCTGCAAACCCTGCCAAGACGGGTTTGGCGCCTCCTGGAACCGCAACATCGGGCATGGCGCCGTCTGCGGGCAGTCAGCAGCTGCCCCGTCCTTTCCCGCCGCCGGTTTCCTCTCCTGCCCAGACCCATGACAGCGCCGCTGCCTCACAACGGGTCATGAAGATCAAGGCCGCTGTCGCCGCCAGACTGGGAACGGATAAATACAACGACCTGCTCGATAAGATCATTCCGCAGGTGATGGCTCAACTCAAAAAATAGTGCTTCCCCGGTGAAGGCGACGGGCCCCGGCCTGTGAAAGAAGTAAATGGGCGGATTCGGTTTTTCCGGTTATGGCTTGGCCGGTTTGGGGCGGGCAACGGGGATGAGCACCAGGCCGACAACCACCATGGTGAAACAAAGCACCTGGCCCATGGTGAATGGACCCAGCACGAAACCGAGTTGCGGGTCCGGCTGCCGGAAAAATTCGATGAAAAATCTCACCACGCCGTAGCCGATGAGGTAAAGCGGCAAAAAGAGGCGGGTCAGACGCGGATTTTTTCGGATGGTCCACAGGACCACGAACAAAACGATGCCTTCGAAAAAAGCTTCATACAATTCCGACGGATGGCGAAGCTGCCCGGAAGGGTCACTGGGGAAATACATGCCCCATGGCACGTGCGTCACCCGGCCATAAAGCTCGCCATTGATGAAATTGCCTATTCGGCCAAAGGTGTAGCCCAGCGGAATGGTCGGCACGACCAGATCTGCCATATCCCAGAAATTGACCTTGTTTTTCCTGCAGTACAGCCACGTTATCAAAAAGACTCCCATGACCCCGCCATGAAAAGACATGCCGGCAATGCCCGTGAACTTCCATCCGTGGTGGACATCAAACGGGAGAAAGATGCCCAGCGGGTTGTTGGTGATCATCCACGGGTCGTAAAAGATCACATAGCCGATTCGTCCCCCGAGAAGCACCCCCAGCACGGCAAAGCCGAACCAGTCCTGGGCCACTTGTTTTGGGATGGTGATGGGCTCGGAACGGTACCGGTACATGACCAGAAAGTAGGCGATCGTAATGGCCACGACATACATCATGCCGTACCATCGCAGTTGGAAAGAGCCTATTGAAAAGAAAACCGGCTTCATTTTTTCAGGAAGGTGCTGCCACCAGTTCATTTTATCCTCCAGGTAAAATTTCTTTTCATAGACCCAACCGGGTAAAGGTTTCAAGAAAATTCTAAGAATTATGGCATTGGCGCACGGTGTGTTTGTGCCGGGCGCCCGGCCGGGTTGCGCGGATCGCCGCTATCGGGTCGTTGGGGAAGGCATCGGGCCGAAGATGAAACCGACCGGTGCCGGTGGCCGTTCCGGCGGCAATTTCCCCGCGATTTTGGTGTTTCTCAATGCAGATCGGCCTGGAAAGCCTGATGCGGTTTGATGCGGTTATGACAAATCCCGATTCATGTGCTATGATGACAGCGTTTGCACGCTATATTCTTCGGGAATTGGACATCGGGGGCCTTGATCGCGACCGGGTCATGGCGCCCGCGGTGGCACCATAGCCCGGCAAAGACATGGCCAAAAACTGTGTTTTGCCTTATCAAACCGAGGATGGGTTTTCGACAGGGTCCCATGTTTTCAAAGGGCAAGACGGCTGGTCGTGTCGGTTTTTGTCGCACAGATCCTGTCTTATTTTATGTTCCTGGCAGGGCCAGGGTAAGGACGAACCATGGAGATTTCGGATTTTGTCATCGGAGGAACCTATGAGAACATGAAAGGCGCTTACGAGGTCGTTTCGATAAAAGGCGAGGAGATGACCATTCGCTGGGAAAGCGGCGAGACCATCCAGACGCCCATCGACCTGCAGCTGCGGATCATCGAACGCATGGAAAGGGAGCGGGAAGCCAAAAAAGAGCTCGCCGTCACCAAGAAGCGCACCGCATCCGGAAGATCAAAGAAGTTCCAGGGTTTTTCGGAAGAGGATTTTTCTTCCACGGTCAAGGGCCTGTGGCGGGGCCGGACCGCCCTCGGGGGGGCGGACACGGCCGCCCTGGACGATTATGGGCTTCGCATCAACTCCTGGGCGGTCCAGCGCTGCCCGGTCGTTCACTGGGCCGACGAGACACACCGCAAATCGGGAAACGACGAGCAGCAGGCCAAGCTGTTTGTCCAGCTCGATCCCGCCGGACTCTATTGCGGCTTTCAGGTGGATCGCGATGCTGGTTCAGACCCCAAAAACGCGGACTGGACATTGTTTTCCGACTGGCTGGCAGAGGAAGAAAACGAGACATGGCTTCATCAAAAGTGCCGAAGCCATCATTTTGCGATTTGCGACGCTGACCAAGGCTCCCGGTAGATCGTGGCCGGACAATAGGGCTGGAGCCTCCACGGGGCTGGGAAAAAGAAGATGCTTGGTTCTCTAAATGACTACCTGCTCGGTCTTCCCCCTGGGAAACAGATGAAGCTCCAGGTGTTTCAGACCCTCGAGAAAGACGCTGTATTATCGCTTCAAGCCGATGTGGCCCAGACCATTGCCGATACCTTCGATGCGTTGATGCCCCTTTACGCCGCTTCGATGAAACGCTGAGCAATTCAGAAAGGGCTGTTTTTTCATGGCGCGCCTTATCGGGAAACCAGGCGCGGCTAAGCAGGGTTCCGGGATGGGAGGTTTTTGCCGCCTGAAGGGAGTTTTCGCATGTAATATTTTTTCCCTTCGAAACTTATCTCGGCCAGCTGCTGCTCCCGAATCAACCGGCGCACGATTCCCCAATCCGCCTTGGCTTTATTTAGAAAATGACTCACGGCCTCTTGCCGCATGGGGTGCACGGCGGTGATACTCAACAGGTCGGCGGCGGCATTTCCCGTGAAAGCAAATTCGTTGCCTTCGTATCCGATCAGATACTGCAGGGCATCGCCGCTTTTGTGCAGGATCTGATACGCGCGATTGATCATGGCCTCGCTTGGCGGGTGAACCCATTTTTCCGCAGGAGGCCGGGTGGGAACCGCGAGATAGGCCGTGGCGGGTTTGAACCGGGCCAGGAAATCGGCAAGGTCCCCGATTTGCCGCTCACCGTCGTTGATGCCCGCAACCAGCATGGTCTCTGTCACCAGTTTTCCGGGGAAAACCCGGGCGAATTCGACGATACCGTTTAGTATCGCGGGCAGTTCCAGATGCCGATGGGGCCGGTCGATTTTGCGCCAGATCGCTTGTTGGACGGTAT
>JBJKSK010000342.1:0-12044 GCA_046704125.1 Desulfobacterales bacterium
CTGCCCCGACAGCTGGATGGACAGACGGCTGAGCACCAGTTGGGTCAAATCCGAAGCGCCCAGGGCCAATTCGGGCGGCCTCACGCTGAGAAAGGCGGCCATACGCGTGGCCAGACCCGCTTCGGCATGATGGAGGCCTGCGGGGTAAACCACCCGCTGGGCATCGTTTCCAACAAGTGTTTCCACCACCACCTCGCCGGCTTCTTGAAGCCTTTCCAGACCGTCTTGGCTGACTGGGGCGTCGATGGAATAAAGCCGGTGGCATTGCTCGACCAGGCGCATCTCCGGTACAAAGACGTGGCCCTCGGTCACATTCTGCTCGATGAGGTGGCGCAGGCAGGCATCTGCCCTTTCCGGGTCGTCTTTGGCAAGACCGAGGTGTTGGGCGATACGGTCTGCCATGGCAAAGCCCGCTCCGGGAATATCTGAGGCCATGCGGAAGGGCCGGGCGCGGATGATCTCCAGCGCCTTTTCCCCATAGACCTTGAGGATCTTGGCGCTGCAGGAAACCGGAAGGTCGTGCTGCCTGAGAAAATCCATGAGGCAGCGCACGGAGTGGTGCCGGCTCCAGGTATCTGCGATACGGAGGGCCGTAGCCGCTCCGATTCCCTTGACTTCCGCCATGCGAGCAGGCTGGCTTTCGATCACGGCCAGGGTTTCGGGCCCGAAATGGTCCACTAGGCGCGCCACCAAGGTTGGACCGATGCCCTTGACGAACCCGGATTTCAGGTAGCTGCGAATCCCCTCCACCGTATCGGGCAGCACCACCTCGAAAGACTCGATTTTTAATTGAGGCCCGAATTTGGCATGAGTTTGCCAACTGCCATGAATTTCCAGGGTCTCCCCGGGGTTTGGACTTGGCAGATGGCCCAATACAGTGATCAGATTTCCGCCTTCGGCACGAAATCGGGCGATGGTGAAATGGTTTTGCGCGTTGTGGAAGGTGATCCGTTCAATGTGGCCTCGCAGCGTGGCGACGGCGGGAACAGCGGCGGTCATGGATCTGAGATTTTCCGGCTTAATATCCATGTGACCGCATCGTAGAGATCCAGGGCCATATAATCCAAGACGATATCTTTTTCCGCCAGTTGAATCCGGGCTTTTTGACCGTTTCCCGTGGCGACAAGCACGGCGAGTCCGCATCCGGCCCGGCGGGCGCACTCGATGTCTTTGGCACTGTCCCCGATCATACAGGTGTTGGCGGCATCGATGCCGTAGCGCCGGCAGGCCGAAAGGATCAGGCCGGGTCTGGGTTTGCGGCAAAAACAGTGGTCATCGGGGGTGTGGGGGCAAAAAAAGATATCGGCAATCCGACCGCCGGCTTCTTTGACGGCCTGGCGCATCATCTTATGCGTGTGCGCCAAAGTCTCAGGACTGACCAGCTTTCGTCCGACAATCGACTGGTTGGTGATCACAATCACGGTAAAGCCCGTTTCGGTCAGACGCCGGATGGCTTCCAGGCTTCGAGGCAGAAATTCGAATTCCCCCCAGTGCTTAATGTAATCCGGAGAATCGTAGTTGATGACCCCGTCGCGGTCCAGAAACACCACAGAACCTTTTGCGGTTCTATACAGGTCGTTCAAATCGAAAAGCCCCCTTACTCGGCAACGGTAAAGGCACCGCGCAGACCGCTGGCGATCAATTTTCGCTCGTAGGCCCGAGCTTGGCGCAAACTGGTGCTGTGGCCCACCCTCACCCGGTAAAAGATCCCGTCTCCTGAATTATAGACGGTGATATGGGCATTGGGATAGGAGCGGGAAAGCGCGTCTCGAAATCGCAGCGCATTGTCCCGGTTTCGAAACGACCCCACCTGGAAGGTGAAATTTCCTTTGTTGAAGTCGACATTGGCCGCTCCCACAGCCACCAACTCCACCGGGGCGGTTCCCGGACCGACAATGCCCAGCTTCTTGGCCGCGGCATAGGACAAATCGATGATTCTCCCGCGCACGAAGGGGCCCCTGTCGTTGATACGAACCTGGACCTGGCGATGATTGTCTAGGTTGGTGACTTCCACCCGGGTGCCGAGCGGAAGGGTCTTGTGGGCGGCGGTCATGGCGTACATGTCATAGGTCTCGCCGTCAGCGGTCTTGCGTCCGTGAAAAGTCGGGCCATACCAGGAAGCCACCCCTTCCTGGTGAAAGCCGTGGGAATGGGGCACTGGCTGGTACCATTTTCCCAGCACCTGGTATGGTTGGGGATAGCCCGGGGGGGCCGGCGGCGGAGCCGAGGCGCAACCGGAAAGCGCCATCATCAGCCCGACGAGGCCGATGACCCCCAGCCTGCCGACAAGCCCCTTATCCTGCATGCGCATCGGCTTTAAATCGCTTTCCAGTCGGTCTGATCGATGCCAACCGCAATCCCCCTACCCCCTCGCTGGCTTTTCCAGGGCCAGCTTAACCACGTCGAGCATCTTTTCGACGAAGTGAAAGGTAATCTCTTTCTGGACCTTCTTGGGAATGTCTTCCAGGTCCTTGACGTTCCATTTGGGCAGAATAAGTTGGGTGATACCGGCCCGATGAGCTGCCAGCACCTTTTCCTTGATGCCTCCCACGGGAAGTACTTGGCCCCGCAGGGTGATCTCGCCGGTCATGGCCAGATCTTTTTTTACCGGGCGGTGGGTCATCAACGACACCAGGGCGGTCAGCATGGTCACTCCGGCCGACGGACCGTCTTTGGGAATGGCTCCGGCGGGAACATGAATATGCACATCATGGGAACCGAAAAACTCCTCGTCGATGCCAATGGCCGCAGAATTGGCCCGGATAAAGGACAGTGCCGCAGTAGCCGACTCTTTCATCACATCCCCAAGTTGGCCGGTCAGCGTCAGGTTCTGCTTGCCTTTCATGGAGGTGGCCTCCACAAACAGGATATCGCCGCCCGTCGGAGTCCAGGCAAGGCCCATGACCACTCCCGGTGTGGTGGCCCGGGCCTTGGTTTCGGGCATCAGCCGAACGGGGCCCAAATACTTTGCCACATTGCCCACTTTGATCATCACCGAAGCGTTTTCCCCCTCGGCGACCTTGGCAGCCACGCCCCGGCAGATGGTGGCAATCTCGCGCTCCAGGTTTCGCAATCCCGCCTCACGGGTATAGCCGGTGATGATATGACGCACGGCTCCGGCGGTGATCTTGATCTGATCCGGCGCTATCCCGTGGGCCGCCCGCTGCCGGGGAATCAGAAACCGATTGGCGATTTTGAGCTTCTCGTCTTCGGTATAGCCCAGCAGCTGCAATACCTCCATGCGGTCTCGCAGTGCCGGCGGTATGGTGTCCAGGATGTTGGCCGTGGTGATAAACATCACCTTGGACAAATCAAAGGATACATCCAGGTAGTGATCCTGAAAGGAATGGTTCTGCTCGGGATCCAGGACTTCCAGCAGCGCCGAAGAGGGATCGCCCCGAAAATCGCTGCCCACCTTGTCAATCTCATCGAGCATGAATACCGGGTTGTTGGATTCGGCCCGGCGAAGGCCCTGAATGATGCGTCCCGGCAGTGCGCCGACATAAGTGCGTCGATGACCTCGAATCTCGGCCTCGTCGCGCACGCCGCCCAGCGAGAGCCGAACGAATTTTCGGCCCAGGGCCCGGGCGATCGAGTTTCCCAAAGAGGTCTTTCCCGTTCCCGGGGGTCCGGCAAAGCACAGAATCGGCCCCTTTGAGTCAGGTTTTAACTTGCGTACGGCCAGGTATTCGATGATCCGGCGCTTGGCCTTTTCCAGGCCATAGTGATCGTCATCAAGAATTTTTCGCGCTTTTCTGATGTCTAAATTATCCCGGGTCGTCTCGTTCCAAGGAAGGGCCGTGATCCAGTCCAGATAAGTAGAGGCCACGGTATACTCGGCAGACGACGGGTGCATCCGCGACAGACGGTCAAGCTCCCGGTCGGCTTCCTTTTTGGCCTCGTCGGGAAGATTCTTGGCCTCGATCTTGGCTTTGTAGTCTTCGATTTCGACGGTGGCCTCGTCGGTTTCTCCCAGTTCCTCCTTGATGGCCTTGAGCTGCTGCCGCAGGAAATATTCCCGCTGACGCTTGTCCATATCCCCCTTGACCTGGGTCTGGATCTTGTTTCCCAGTTCGAGAATCTCCAATTGGTAGTTGACCAGGCGGGTGATTTCCTTGAGGCGTAATTTGACGTCTTCGGTCTCTAGCACACGTTGCTTGTCCTCGGTGCTGGAATTGATCGTGGAGGCGATCATGTCGGCTAAAATCCCAGGTTCCTTGATGGATTTGGCCATACCCGCGATCTCTCCGGGAAGCCCGGGCGACAGTTCCACGATCTTGGTAAAGACATTGATGATGTTTGACACCAGGGCTTCGGTTTCCTTGTCATGGGTGTAGTGCTCTTGCATGGCGGCCACCCGAGCCTGGAGGTAAGGCTTGCCATCAACGAACTCTTTGACGCGAAACCGCTCTATCCCCTGAACCAGCAACTGGGCCTTATTGTCTTCGGTTTTGGCCATTTTCAGGATCAAGGCGCTGGTGCCGACACTAAACAATTCTTCGGGGGAAAATCCTTTTTCCGGCGCGGGCTTTTTGCTTACGATCAGTCCGATGATCCGGTCTTTTCCCATGGCCTCATCGATAAGCTTGACGGACTGGCCTTCCATGACCACCAGGGGCAGCACCATCTTGGGAAACAGCGCGGCATCAAACAGGGGCAGGATCGGAAGAATTTCAGGGATATTTTCAAGGCTGACCCCGAAAGGGGAATTGGATTCGCTCATGGATACCTCCATGCGTTTTCTCGTAAGAAGATGGTGTTTACTTGACCTTCGGTGTGCTCCAGGAGCACGGATTTATCCGGGTTAATCTTCACTGATTTCGATCTGGTGAACAATGTCCGAACGGAGTTTGGCCAGTCGGATCAGAAGAAAACCATTCGAATACGAGGAACTGACGACTTCGGTGTCGATGGGCGATGGCAGAAACAATACCCGTTCGAATTTTCCGTACTGGATTTCGGCCAATCGATAGGTGCCCTCCGGGCAACGGGACATCTCTGAGCGGCTTCCGCTGATCCGAACCGCCTTCCTGTTGATCTCCACTCCGAGATTTTCCTTGTCCACACCGGCCAGTTCGGCCCGTATAACGATCTCTTCGGGCGTTTCATAGATGTCCATCTGGGGAGTCCAGGCAGGCTCGGAAAGCGAAAACACCGGATTCATGGATCGGAACACGTCTTCGATGGTTTTCTCGAACCGGGAACCGATTCTATCGAAGTCATCGCCAAATCGGATTTTGATGTAGTCCATTTTCGGCTCCTGCAAAAAAGGCTGGAAACACATGAAAAAAGGCAAACCGCCAAGCAAAATGTGTTGAAAAGTTAACACCCGTAACATCGTTTGTAAAGTGAATAGATGCCTCGCTTTTCAGGCGGTGTTTGCGCTTGACAAACCTTGGCCTGTGCTTAAAATTTCTGGAAAGAGACCATCCACTCATATCAAGGAGGTGCGGTTATGACGCTTATTCGATGGGATCCGTTTCGCAATGTGTCCACGCTTCAGGACCGCATAAACCGCCTGTTCGAGGAGTCTTTCGTGCAGGGCAAGGAAGGCGAAGCCGTAGCCGCATGTCATTGGCGCCCGGTAGTTGACATTTATGACACCGAAGAGGGCCTGGTGATCAAGGCGGAACTGCCAGGAGTCAAAAAACAGGACGTTTCCCTGGAGATCAAAGACAACATCTTGACTCTCAAGGGCCAGCGTGTCCGCCAGGAAACGGTGGCCGAGGAGAACTACTACCGGCGGGAGCGCAGCTGCGGGACCTTCCAGCGTTCGTTTGCCCTCAGGGAGCATATCCGGCCAGAAAAGATCAAAGCCAAGTTTAAAGACGGCATCCTCGAAGTGCTGGTTCCCAAGCCTGACCATGAAACACCCAAACAGGTAACCGTCAAGATCGAATAGCCGGCATCATGTATTGCCGGATAATGACCCCCGAAAAGCCCGGTATGAACCGGGCTTTTTTTGCATCTATCCATTTTCCCAGCAAACTCAGCATGGACCGACGATGACTTCCAGAGGCGCCATCCGGGTAATCCGGCTCCAGTACTTCATCTATTTCGGAGTTCTGGGAATTTTCTTGCCCTACTTTAACCTCTACTGCTTTCACATCGGCTTTTCCGGATTTCAGATCGGAATGATCTCGGCTTGCCGCTCCGTGGTCTTGGTCGTATTTGCGCTGCTGTGGGGAGCCTTGTCGGATCGTTACCAGCTCCGGCGCCCGATTTATATCGGTTGCACCCTGTTCAGCGCCCTGGCCTGGGCACTTTATCTGAAAACCACCGGTTTCGGGCCAATGGTGGCCGTTACGGTGCTTTACGGCATTTTTTTCTCGCCAATCATCTCCTTTCTGGAAACCTTTACCATGGAAACGCTGGGTTCGGCCAAGCGCTGCTATGGCCAGACCCGGGTGTACGGATCCGTGGCCTTTATCCTGGTGGTCACGGCCATGGGAAAACTCTTCGATCAGAGTTCCTTGTCCTGGGTGGTTCCGGCGGTGCTGGTCGGGGCCATCCTTCAATTTGCCGCCTCCACGCAAATCCCCGCCGCCGCCCGCCAACCCTACATGCCATTTCTGCGGGAGGCCCGCCTTCTGTTGCATAAGCCCGTATTGATTTTTTTGTTCTGTGCCTTTCTGATGCTCGTCAGCCACGGGGCCTACTACGGATTTTTCTCCATTCACCTGGAAAACCTTGGCTATGGAAAGACGTTTATCGGCATTGCCTGGGCCCTGGCCACGGTGGCGGAAATCGGAATCATGATCCAATCCGAATCCATTTTTCATCACTTTTCCCTGCAGCAAGTGCTCTTGGCGTCGTTTCTGGTGGCCTGTCTGCGATGGTTGATACTGGCCTGGGCCACCTCGTGGTGGGTGATCCTGCTTTCTCAGCTTGCCCACGCCATCACCTACGGCACCTTTCACATGGCCAGTATTCTCTACATCGACCGGCTCAGCCCGCAGACGGCCAAGACTTTGGGCCAGGCGGTCAACAATGCGGTAACCTACGGACTGGGAATGATGGTGGGTTTTTTTGCCAGCGGATGGCTTTACGAAACCGCCGGCTCAACGCTATTGTTTGGGGCAAGCGCTGGGGTCGCCCTGTGCGGGGGCATCCTCTTTGGACTGTTATCGCCGGGGCCGTCTCAACCCTCCATGGATTTGGGATAACGTGTTAAGCTCAATGCGCTAGTCTTTCGGGTTTGGGAATAACAGGTAACGCAGCCAGCGCAAAAGGCTGTTTTCCCCAAGCATGGCTCGGTCCATGGCGGCAAAATCCCGGGAAAGCCGTGCGGGATCGGAAAACCAGTTTCCCCGGGTGGTGATGGTTTGGTTGGGATCCAGTGTCTTGATGACCCGGGCCGGGTTTCCGCCGGCCACGCAATTGGCCGGCAAATCGCCAACGACCACGGCTCCTGCGCCAACGATGCTGTTTTTACCGATGGATACCCCTTTGCATACAATGGTGCTATCGCCAAGCCAGACGTTTTCGGCGATGTGAACCGGTGCGCAGCTTCCCAGGTCCACCCGGTCATAAATGCCGTGCCAGTCCGCATCCGTGACATAGACGTTGTTGGCCATCATGCAGTTGTCCCCGATGGTGATTTGAACCGCGGAGCTGATCCGAACCCCGGGACAGATCAGGGCATAGCGGCCGATGCCAATAGCGCCATGGGTGGTTGCGGACGGCCAAACGGAAAATCGGACTTTCTTGTCGGAAGTGGCAATCACGGTGGCAAAATCTCCCAGTTCGACGGGTGAGCCGAAGACCTCGACATGCCAGGGGCGCATGAACGCATATCCCCGGCCCAGGCGCTCGAAATGGGGCTTGAGAAAGTGGCGGGTGTAAGACTTCTCGAATTTGAGATAGGCTCGTTTGATGAAATAAGGGCGATGATCCCGTCGCACGCGTTTGCCTTTAGCTCGGGCTATTTGCCGGAACCCACCGGAACCACGGGTCCGGCCGGTTCGATTCCCTGGGGTTGATGATGCCTAAACAACCCGGCGGCCGGGGTCAGGTCAAACAGGGCGTCGGCGGCCATCAGTACCACGGCATTGGTCCAGGTCAGACGCTCCTTGGGCCAAACGGTCATGTCCGGAAAGGTGTAGCCGCACCAAAATGCACCATCTTCATAGCGCCGGGGGCTGATCCAGCCAAAGACGATTTCGGCCAGGCTCCGATTGCCCATCGCCTCCAGGGCCAAAACCAGCTCACAGGTTTCTGCCACCGTCACCCAAGGCTGGTCCGAGACACAACGGACACCTTGGCCCTCGATGACAAATTTTTTCCAGTACCGGTCGATGCGATGTTGAGCCTCGTCTCCGGTCAGGGCCCCGCACAGCACCGGGTAATACCAGTCCATGGAATAACGCGACTTGGTCATGTTAAACAGATCCGGACGATGCCCGATGGCCGTGATCAGGTGCGCGTGCGCCTGTTGCCATCCGAGCATTTCACGTCCCAGGGCCTTGGCGATGGCCAGCGCGCATTTGAAGCTCATGGCCACAGAGCTGGATCCGGTCAGCAAGGCCATGGGGTCAACCTGGCCTTGCGGGCTCAAGGCCCAATAGATCTGGCCGGTTTTGGCCTGCATCCTCGCGGCAAAATCCATAGCCGCACGCAACGTCGGCCACATCCGGCAGATAAAACCCTTATCGCCGGTAACCAGATAATAGTGATAGAGCCCCACAGCGATGTAGGCGCTCATGTTCGTGTCCCGAGTCAGATCCTGGGCCACCCCGTTGCGGTACGCGGCATACCAGCTGCCGTCAGCATTCTGCTGGGCCGCCAACCATTGGAAAGCCTGCCTGGCCTCGGCCAGGCGCGTTCCGATGCAAAGGCCCATGGCGGCTTCCACATGATCCCAGGGATCGGTCTTGCCGCTGCGGTGCCAGGGAATTTCCCCGGAAGGCGATTGTTCGCCGGCAATCATGCCGGCTACGGTCTCAATATCGATGGCCGAGGCCTCTTGGCATCCTGAAGGTATTAAATTCATTAATGCAAGCCCTTGCGCCTGTAGGCGAAAATGAAGATTCATACAATGAATACAGAGTTTGTTCAAGAGAAATGTCATTCCGCCCACGCCGGCCGCGATCCGCGAAAGATTGTTTTCTAATCACGCCCAATTTGGCATTAAAATTGCTGTAATTTCCGGTCATGACAACGATACTTCCGACGACC
The DNA here is from genome assembly GCA_046704125.1 of Desulfobacterales bacterium. GTDB lineage: Bacteria > Desulfobacterota > Desulfobacteria > Desulfobacterales > JBJKSK01 > JBJKSK01. The sequence continues at coordinate 9,178 of JBJKSK010000342.1, forward strand.
ACCCCAAAAAACGCGCTGTCTTTTAAAAAACCTGCTGGCCAGCGGTCCGCTGGATTTAGCGCCGTATTGAAACAGCAATTGGCCGGGACAAAGGCCGATGACAGCCGTCTATGGCAGGGAGCAAAGCCTCAGCTAGTGGTTATCGGGATCATCACACCCGAAAGACCCACGGTCTCTCACCTGCTGATCCACGACCCGAGGTACAGAAACCAATGCTGGAGCATCATTCATGATCCGATCAACCGGGGAAAAAGGTTTCGGGATATTGACCCCGGGCAAGTAATCGCCATCGACCCCCAGACCCGGGAAATCCTCTGGGGAAAGGCCCTGGCCGCCCGGCAGGAAAAAACAAATCAGATTCAGGCGGCCCGCGAGTCGGTTCCGGAGCCGGAGATTGGCAGAACAAATGAGGCTGACGGAATTCCGACGCAAAATAACGTCAAAAATCTGTCAACCGTTCTCGAAGCCTATATCGGCACCCCATACAAAAAAATGAACTGTTTCCAACTGCTGGTTCAGGGCCTGATAAACCTGGGAATCCGCTATGGAGGCGACCACGGGCTGCAGTACCGGTTGATCCGGAAAGCCGAGCAGGCGAGGCTTCCCGAAAACGCCTACTTGACCGGAGAAGGCATCACCAATGCGCTCTCGACGCTGATCTACCAAAATACCTTCCATGTAAAAAGGCCTCAACAGGAGGCGCGCCAGCTCTTTTCGCAGCTGGAACCCCGCCTGGCACCGGGCATGATTCTTTCTTTTTCCACCACGCATCATGGCCACACCGGTGTGATTTCGCGCTATGAGGGCCGTTGGACCTTTCTCAATTCCGGGTTTCAGGACCATCCCGTCGGGGTTTCCACGACCCGCGAAGGGGTGGGGCAAGAAGACCTGCTCGGGGAACTTACCGATTGGTTCAAGCTGGCCAAAATGCAAAAGCAGCCGCTGCTTGTCACGATTGGGAAACTCGCCAGCGGAAAGATCGCTTCTTATCTTCCTGAAACCCAAAATGAGGCTGTACTGCGTGCCAGCCTCTAACCATCGATTGACTTTGAGGCCCCTGGCACTATATTATTTCAACTGAAATCTGCGACACACGGGAGCAGAGAGCGGGCCGTAAAACGCCCGCTTTTTTATGTCCAAAACAGCGGCGAGGTTTATTTGCCCATGAGCAAGCAATTGACAGAAGAAATCCGGCGGCGCCGGACCTTTGGCATCATCAGTCACCCCGATGCCGGAAAGACCACCCTGACGGAAAAGCTGCTGCTGTTTGGCGGCGCCATCCAGATGGCCGGAGCCGTCAAGGCCCGCAAGGCCGCCCGGCATGCCACCAGCGACTGGATGACCATCGAGCAGGAACGCGGCATTTCGGTGACCACCTCGGTAATGAAATTCAACTATCGGGATTTCGAGATCAACCTGCTCGACACCCCCGGGCATCAGGACTTTTCAGAAGATACCTACCGGGTGCTCACGGCCGTGGACAGCGCCCTGATGGTCATCGACAGCGCCAAGGGCGTGGAGCCCCAGACGGAAAAACTGATGGAAATCTGCCGGATGCGCAACACCCCCATTATTACCTTCATCAACAAGCTGGACCGGGAAGGACTGCCCCCTCTCGAGTTGCTCGGAGACATCGAGGAAAAACTCCAGATCGAGTGCGCGCCGCTGTCCTGGCCCATCGGCATGGGCAAGCGGTTCAAGGGGGTCTACAATCTCTATGGGCATTCGCTTCATCTGTTTACCCCCGGAGGCGAGACTCGCCACCAGGACGGCTTGGTGATCCACGATCTGCAGGACTCCAGACTCGATTCGCTGCTGGGCTCGCAGGCCAAGACGCTACGCGATGACATCGAATTGCTCGGGGGGGCGGCCAATCCATTTGACATGGCCGACTACCGGAAAGGCAGCCAGACCCCGGTCTTTTTCGGCAGCGCGGTCAACAACTTCGGGGTCCGTGAGCTTTTGGACGCCTTCGTGGAAATGGCGCCACCGCCTTTTCCCAGAGCCACGGTCAGCCGGGTGGTGGATCCCCACGAGGAGACGTTTTCCGGTTTTGCCTTCAAGATCCAAGCCAACATGGATCCTGCGCATCGGGATCGCATCGCCTTTATCCGGATCTGCTCCGGAAAGTTTGCCCGGGGGATGAAAGTCATGCACCATCGCCTGGGAAAAGAAGTCTCACTGACCAACGCCACCATCTTCATGGCTCAGGACCGCACCAACGTGGAGCAGGCCTGGCCAGGAGACATCATCGGAATTCACAACCACGGAACGATCAAGATCGGGGACACCTTTACCGAAAAAGAACCCTTGAAGTTTACCGGAATCCCCAACTTTGCACCGGAGCACTTTCGGCAGGTACGCCTGAAAAACCCCATGAAGATCAAACAACTTCAGAAAGGCCTGATCCAACTGGCTGAAGAAGGGGCCGTGCAGGTTTTCCGGCCGCTGACCGGAAGCGGCTTTATCATCGGCGCCGTGGGCGTGCTGCAGTTTGATGTCACCATGGCCAGGCTCAAGGCCGAATATGGTGCCGATGCCATTTCCGAGCCGGTGGACTACACTACGGCCCGCTGGATAACCTGCGACGACCGGAAAATGATCGACGAGTTCGAGCGAAAAAACCAGGCCAACCTGGCACGGGACGCCGATGGCCACCTGGCCTATCTGGCCCCCAGCCAATGGCGCCTGGACCATGTCATTGAGCAATGGCCCCAGGTGGTCTTTCACAAGACCCGGGAACACGATTAGCTCACAGCAGACACAGCGCGATTATATTCTTGACGGGAAACGGCTCAGGCAAGTAGGCTATGAGTCAAAAGGCTGTCAGGTTTCAGGCAAAGACCAGACCGGATTGTAACCGGCCC
>JBJKSK010000343.1:0-22753 GCA_046704125.1 Desulfobacterales bacterium
CGAATACATTGTCTTAGTGTCTTCGGTTTGCTGGGTTTTTTCATACTCGCGGGCGGCCATCCGGCCGCCGACGCGCAGATCCTGCGCCGGGACCATGAACAGTTGGACACCCGGAATGGCGGCCAGGGGCCTGCGCAGCCGGGCCACGACCTGCGCCGCCGATGCATGGCGCTGTTCAAGCGGTTTCAGGGTGATGAATATAAAACCGCTGTTGGTCGATCTACCGCCGGTGAAACCCGCCGCCGTGGCCACCGCCGGATCGTGCTGCACAATGCCTTGCAGCTGCGTCAGCTTCTTTTTCATCAGGTCGAAGGAAATGCTCTGGTCCGCCCGAATCGTTCCGATGATCAGGCCGTTGTCCTGCTCGGGGAAAAACCCCTTGGGCACGGCCACGAACAGAAAAATATTCAAGGCCACCGTAGCGATGAGAATCATCCCGACCAGCCGGGCATGGCGCAAGGCCCAGCCAAGCGATCTTTCATAGCCGCTGCGAGCGCTTTCAAAACCGGCTTCCAAGAAGCGTTTGAGCCAGCCGACCTGTTTTTCCGACCCCGTATCGACGCGCAGAAACAGGGCACACATCATGGGGGTGGCGGTCATCGAAACGACCAGGGAAATGAGGATGGTAATGGACAGGGTTTCGGAAAATTCCCGGAACAGCCGTCCGACCATTCCCGGCATCAGCAAAAGCGGCAGAAACACCGCAATCAGCGACGTGCTCATGGAAAGCACGGTGAAGCTCACCTCCGCGCTGCCGCGAAGCGCCGCCTGCAGGGTCGGCATTCCCTCCTTGAGATGGCGCGATATGTTTTCCACCACCACCACGGCGTCATCCACCACGAAGCCGGTGGCAATGGTCAAGGCCATCAGAGACAGATTGTCCAGGCTGAAACCCAGCAGGTACATCGGGCCAAACGACCCGATGATGGAAATGGGCACGGCCATTCCCGGGATCAGCATCGCGCTGGTCGAGCGCAAAAACACGAAGACCACGCCGACGACCAGTACGATCGCGATACAAAGGGCCATCTCCGTATCCGCCAGGGCGGCCCGGATCGATTGCGAGCGATCCATGGCCAGCTGGATGTGAATGCTGGGAGGCAGCGCCGCGCGAAGCTCCGGAAGCATGGCCTTGGCCTGGTCGACCGTCTGGATGATATTGGCCCCCGGACTGGGGCGCAAAATCACCAGCACCGCCGGCTTGCCGTTGAACAGCCCGGCGTTTTGCACATTTTCCACCGAATTTTTCACTTGCGCCACATCGTGCAGGAAAACCGGAGCGCCGTTGCGATAAGCCACCACGATGTCGCGGTAATCCGACGCCCGCGTGGCCTGATCATTGGTGTAAATCTGCAGGCGCTGCGTACCCTGGTTGAAATAACCCTTGGGGCTGTTGGCGTTGGCGGCCGCCAAGGCCGCCCGTATGTCTTCCAGCCCGATTCCGTAGTGAAACAGCACTGCGGGCTGGAGCTCGACCCGCACCGCCGGCAGGGCGCTGCCGCCGAGCTCCACGTTGCCCACGCCGCTGATCTGCGAAAACTGCTGCTGTAAAACCGTGTCCGCCGAATCATACAGCTGCCCCTGCGTCAGGGTCTCCGACGTCAGGGCCAGGATCATCATCGGGGCTTCGGCCGCGTTGAACTTGTGATAAGTCGGGTTGGCGCGAAGCGCCGTCGGCAGGTCCGCCCGCGCCGCCTGGATGGCCGCCTCCACGTCGCGCGCCGCACCGTCAACGTCGCGGTTCAGGCCGAATTGCAGCGTAATCCGCGTTTGGCCCACGCCGCTTTGGGAGGTCATCTCCGTCAAATCGGATATCGTGCGCAGGCGCCGCTCCAGCGGTTCGGCCACAGTCGACGCCATGGTTTCCGGGCTGGCGCCGGCCATGTGAGCCTCAACCTCGATGGTCGGAAATGAAATCGGCGGCAACGGAGCCACCGGCAATTTAATAAACGCCAGGATTCCGGAAAGCACGATACCGATGGTCAGCAGCGTAGTCGCTACCGGGCGTTTGATGAAAACGGACGAAACATTCATGATTTCAGTCCCTTAACGCGCTTGGCCAAGGCATCGAAGGCGAGATAGATCACCGGCGTGGTGAAAAGCGTCAACACCTGGCTGACCGCCAGACCGCCGATGATCGCCAGGCCCAGCGGCGCCCGCAGCTCGGAACCCGTGCCGCCGACCAGCCACAGCGGCACGGCGGCCAGCATGGCGGCGACGGTGGTCATCAGAATCGGCCGGAAGCGCAGCAAACTCGCCTCGTAGATCGCCTCTAGCGCGGGCTTGCCCTCGTTGCGCTCGGCTTGCAGCGCGAAGTCGATCATCATGATGGCATTTTTTTTCACGATGCCGATCAGCAGCACAATGCCGATGATGCCGATGACATCCAGCCCGTAGCCCGATATCCACAAAAACGCCAATGCGCCGATGCCCGCAGAAGGAAGGGTCGAAAGGATGGTCACCGGATGAATGAAGCTTTCGTATAGCACGCCGAGCACGATATAGACCGCAAACAGCGCGGCCAACAGCAGAAAGACTTCGTTTCCCAGAGAATTCTCAAAGGCCAGGGCGGCGCCGGCAAAGGTCGTCGTCATGGAAACCGGCAGCTTGACCTGCTTTTCCGCCGCCTTGATGGCATTCACCGCGCCGCCCAGCGAGGCTCCCGGCGCGAGATTAAACGAGATCGTGGTGGCCGGGAACTGCCCCAGATGCTGAATCACCAGAGGGTCGGGCTTTTTGGTGAAGGTGGCGATCGAACTCAGCGGCACCTGGCCGCCATTGGCCGAAGATGACGGCAGATAAATCGAGTCCAAGGGCGATCTGTCTTTGGCCAGGTTCGGCGCCACTCCCATGATGACGCGGTACTGCTCGGTCTGCTTGAAAATGGTGGAAATGATACGCTGCCCGAACGCATCGTAGAGCGCATTGTCCACCGTGGCGGGAGTGATGCCGTACCGGGCCGCGTCTTGGCGGTTGATGTTGATAAAGACCGAAAGCCCGTCGTTTTGCAGTTCGCTGGCCACATCCGCCAGTTGCGGCGACCTTTTCAGCTTTGCCATGAGCAGGGGGACATAGGTGTTGAAATCACCCGGATTCGGGTCTTCCAGAGTGAACTGATACTGGGTCGGCGAAACCGAGGTATTCAGGGTCAGGCTTTGCTGGGGCTGCATATAAAGCGCGATCCCAGGCACGCCGGCGACTTCCTCCTGCAAGCGGCGGATGATCTGCACGGCGGTCTGGCGGCGTTGGCTCCTGGGTTTCAAATTGATCAGGAATCGGCCGACATTGAGCGTCTCGTTGGTGCCGTCGACGCCAATGTAGGAAGAAAGGCTCACGACATCCTTATCCTTTAGGATCGAATCGGCCAGTGCCTGCTGGTGGGCCGCCATGGCGGCATAAGAGGTCGATTGCGAGGCCTGGGAGATTCCCAGGATGACCCCGTTGTCCTGTACCGGAAAAAAGCCCTTGGGAATGAAGATATACATGGCCACGGTCAGAATCAGCGTCAGTACGGCCACGGATAACGTCAGTCCGCGATGGCCCAGCACCCGGGTCAGGCCGCGTCCATACGCCTGGATCAGCCTGTCGAACAACGCCCCGCTCCAGGCCTCCAAGCGGCTGGGCTTGTATTCCGCCTTGCTTTTCAGGATCCTGGCGCACAGCATCGGGACCATTGTCAGCGAAACCACCGCCGATATCAGGATCGTCACCGCCAGGGTCACCGCAAATTCGCTGAACAACCGGCCGACCACGTCGCCCATGAACAGCAGCGGGATCAACACCGCGATCAACGAAATGGTCAACGAGATGATGGTGAAGCCGATTTGCCCGGCCCCCTTCAACGCGGCTCTCAGCGGTGTTTCGCCCATTTCGATAAAGCGCGCGATGTTTTCGATCATCACGATCGAATCATCCACCACAAACCCGGTGGCTATGATCATGGCCATGAGCGTCAGATTGTTGATGCTATATCCGCACAAATACATGGCCGCAAAGGTCCCGATCAGGGAAACCGGGACCGAAATGCTTGGAATGATCGTGGCCTGGAAATTTCTCAGGAAGAGAAAAATCACCATGATGACAAGCGCGATGCTAAGCAGCAGTTCAAACTCCGCATCCGCCACCGAGGCGCGGATCGAAGTGGTCCCGTCGGATAGCACCCCGACCTGCATCGCTTCTGGCAATCCGGCGGTCAGAGCGGGCAGCTGCGCCTTGATGGCATCTACGGTCTGGATCACATTGGCGTTTGGCTGCCGCTGCACATTGAGAATGATCGCCGGCGTGCGGTTCACCCACGCCCCCAGCTCGCTGTTTTCCGGTGCCGAGACCACGGTAGCGACATCCTTTAGCCGAACCGGCGCACCGTTTTTGTAGGCCACGATCAGGTTGTTGTATTCCGATGCATCCGTGATCTGGTCATTGGCATTGATGGTGTACGACTGGGCGGGACCGGAAAAACTGCCTTTGGGCATATTGACGTTGAGGTTTCCGATCAGGGTGCGGATGTTATCGATGCTCAATCCGTAAGAGGCCAGCGCCAGCGGGTTTACCTGAATTCTCACCGACGGCAGATTGCCGCCGCTGATCGTGACCAACCCTACTCCTGACACTTCGGAGATCCTGCCGGCCAGGCGTGAATTGACGATCGTTTCCAGTTCGGTGAGCGGAAGCGTCTTGGAGGTGATCGCCAGTGTCAGAATCGGCGCATCGGCCGGATTCACCTTCGCGTAAATGGGCGGCGCCGGCAGATCGCTCGGCAGCAGATTGCCCGCCGCATTGATCGCCGCCTGCACCTCCTGCTCGGCAATATCGAGCCCCAGGGACAATTTGAACTGCAACACGATGACCGATGCCCCGGCCGAGCTTGAAGAGGACATCAGGTTCAACCCTTCCATCTGGCCGAACTGGCGCTCCAGAGGCGCCGTGACCGAGGAGGTCATGACTTCCGGACTGGCGCCCGGATAAAAGGTCTGAACCTGGATCGTCGGATATTCGACATTGGGCAGCGCAGAAACGGGCAGGAATTTAAACGCCACCAGCCCCACCAGCACGAAGGCGATCATCAGCAGCGACGTCGCCACCGGCCTTTGGATGAATAAGCGAGATGGATTCATAACATATCCGGATCTTTTGCCTTCAAGGACTGCGTTCTCGTAATGAAGTAAAACATCCCGCTTTACGGCCGCCGCTCCTGGTCCGGGGATTTGTGCCCAGCCCGGCCCTTGGCCGCATGGTTGGCCGCCGCCCCGGCTATGGCGATTTTTGCCCCGTTGCTCAACCGATCCACGCCATCGGTCACGACCGTGTCACCCGGCTGCAACCCCTTGGTGATAACCGTGTAGTTGCCGTTGGTCGGGCCGGTGGTGACCTTTTGCACGGCCACCGTGTCATCCGGTTTCACCAGATAGACGTAGCTGCCCGGCGTCCCCGTTTGCACGGCGGGTGAGGGCACCAGCGTCGCATGTTCCAGCGTGTTCACCAGCAGATGGATGTTGACAAACTCATTTGGAAACAAGGTTTCATCGGTGTTTGCAAAAGTGGCGCGCAGGTTGACCGTTCCCGTGCTGGTATTCACCTGATTGTCGACGGCCGTCAGTACGCCTTCGGCAATCCGGGTCTCGTTATCGCTGGAAAATGCGGTGACCGTCATGTGCGCCCCGGCTTGCATTCTTGCCAAAACCGGCCCCAGTTCCTTCTGCGGAATACTGAAAATCACCGTCATCGGGACCATCGTCGTAATCACCGCGATGCCCGTGGAACTGCCGGAGGTCACGTAATTTCCCGGATCCACCAGCCGCAGTCCAATCTTCCCGCTCACCGGCGCGGTGATACGGCAATAGCTCAAATCCAGCTTGGCGGCATCGATATTGGCCTGATCAATCCGCAAGGCCGCCTGATCCTGTTGCACCAGAAACTGCTGATCGGTTACCTGCTGGGCGGAAATCGAATGCTGGCGCTGCAGCAGCTCATAACGGTTCAAATCGGATTTTGCCTGATTTAGCAGCGCCATGTCTTTAGCCTGCTGGCCCCGGTACTGCTCGAGCTGAACCTGGTAGGGTCGGGGATCGATCTGCGCCAGGAATTGTCCTTTGGTGACCTCCTGACCTTCAGTGAATCCCACCTTTGTCAGATACCCGCTCAACTGCGGCAGCAAGACCACCGTCGTTTTGGGGGTCACGGTACCCAGCGCGGCGATTATCTCCGGCATCGGACCGGTGGTGACCTTTGCCACCCCCACCCTTTGAGGTGCTTTGCCCAGCCTGTTTTTTTTTGCACCCGGATGCTTCAGGTAGGCCACCACGGCAATCATCAATATCACTATCCCCACCCACAGCCAGGGGTGGCGTTTCGCTTTTTTCGGCTTATCCATATCGGCACTCTCACGCTCCATATTAAAGCCTGCTCGGCCCATCATCACTCCGCCCGGCGCTCAACTTGATCCCAACGGCACATGGTTTAAGTCCGGATCCACCAAACCGTCAGACTCCAATCTGGGAAAGCGCCCGAAACCGGAGGCGACAACCGGCCGATGATGTATCATCGCCCCTTTGTTTGCAAGTTAAAAAAATGGGTTGTTTACCCCGGACGCGGTCAGGAAAATCCTACGAATCGAAGCGAATATTTCAGAAGCGGTTTCAATCTTTTTCGCGGTAAGGGCGCAGGAGGGGATAAACGCTATGGGGCCATGGCTGTTTTGGGGCAAAACCTTCGCGTGCCCGGCGGCATAGTACCAAGATACATTGGACTAGCGCAGTAAAATTTTATTCATCCAGGATCTTTCGAATTTTCTTGGAAAGCGCCAGGAGGTTAAACGGCTTTTGAAGAAAGCCGTTGCAGCCCCGGCTCATGATCCGGGAGGCCATACCATTGATCGCGTATCCGCTGGAAAGCAGCACCGGCAGGTGGGGTGCCATTTCCCGAATGCGATCGAAAGTTTTTCCGCCGTCCATCCCGGGCATGATCAAATCCAGTATCACCAGATCGATTTCATCGCCCATGCTGGATATGGTCTCAACAGCCTTCTCGCCCCCATTGGCAACAACCACCCGATACCCCAAATTCTCGAGCATGGCCTGGCCCACTTCGATGATCATCGCTTCGTCGTCGACTAACAAAACAGTACCTGATCCGGGAAGCGGTTTTTCCGCGACGGCCATCTCGGGCCGAGCCACCTTTTCCGATGCCGGCAGATAGATATTAAACGTGGCCCCGCGGCCGGGTTCACTGTAAACCGTTATCATACCGCCATGGTTTTTAATGATTCCATAGGCCGAAGCCAGGCCCAAACCGGTTCCCCGGCCCTTTTCCTTGGTGGTAAAAAACGGGTCGAAAATCCGTGCCCGGGTGGCCCCGTTCATGCCAATGCCGGTATCGGTGATCGACACCTTGGCGTAGCGCCCCGGTTTGATCTGAAACGGTTTGCTGTATGACTCGTCCAAGATGACTTCCTGGGTTTCCAAGGTCAGGTCCCCGCCATCAGGCATCGCCTGCCATGCATTGACGTACATGTTCAAAAGCACCTGTTCGATCTGGCTTCGATCGGCTTCAACGACAATAGACGGCTGCGCCACGTTGGTATGGATCTTCATTTCTTTCCGGGTACGAGCGAACATCGTCGCGCTGTTTAAAACCAAGGTGCTGATATCGAAAGGTTTGACCTCGTATTTGCCTCCCCGGGCAATACCTAACACCTGTTGGGTCAGCCCCTTGGCGCTCCGGACATGGTCTTCGATGGCCCGGATATGCTCCATGTGAGGATGCGCTGGATCCAGATCCAAGGTCATCAGTGAAGCACGGCCCTGGACGCCCATGAGCAGATTGTTGAAATCATGAGCGATACCTCCAGCCAGGGTGCCGATCGCCTCCAGTTTCTGGGCCTGCTGAAGTGCCCGCTCCATTTTCGCTTTTTGGGTGATATCTTCGTAAATGACAAACTCGTCCGAATTTTCCATCATGACCGGTCGAAAATGGATTTTTTTCCTTGAACCGTCTTTGCTTGTCACCGTGAAAATGCGCGGCCTCGCCTGTCCGGCGCTGATGCGTCTTTGATCCTTGCTCCAGGCATGAATCACCTTTTGACGATAATCGACATCGGGAAAGGCTTTTTGAAACCAGTCGGCTCCCGTTGGAATATCTTCCAATGTATAGCCGAAAATATCGATGAAGTGCGGATTGACATACTTGTAGGCGCCATCTTTCCCGATCAGGGATATCCCCAGCGGAGATTTTTCCACAAGCGTGCGAAACCGCTCTTCGCTTTCCCGCAATGCCGTCTCTGCCGCTACGCGGTCGGTGATATCGCGACCGACGCCGATAATGGCTGCAATCTGGCCGTCTTCATCCAATACCGCAGAGTCCTGCCAGCCCAGCCAGCGCCAGCCATCCTTGGTCATGGCGCGCTGCTCCAGATAAACCGAATACGGTGGATCAAACAGTTTATCCATGGCTTTGGCCGTGGATTGACGATCGTCTTCATGAACCAGTGGCATGAACTTCTGGTTCAGCAGCTCTTTTTCACTTTTTCCGAACACGTGGCAATACGACGGGCTGACAAAGAGAAACCGACCTTCCAAATCGACCTTGACGACCAAATCCGATTGATTCTCGACCAGCAATCGATATTTCTGTTCACTTTCCAAAAGGGCTTGCTCGGTCTTTTTCCGTTCTTCGACCTCCCGGACAATTCCCCATGTTTTCATGCTGTAATAAGAGAAAAGACCGCTGCAAACCAGCAGCAGCCCAATGGCGATGAGAAGCTTTATTCTAAAGCTTTCCAGGGTGGTCAAAACTTCGCCTTCATTGGAGGCGACCACGATGCTCCAGAAGCTGTCCGCGAAGTAAATGGGCTGATACACGGCCAATTGAGCTGTCGTTTGGAGATCATGGCCCCTGATCCGGTCGACGTACAACGTGGTGACCCCACGGCCTCCTTTGATCATCTCGTTTGCCATGGCCAGCACGGTGGGAAACCCCTGGTAATTTTCGAAAACGGATTTTCCCGTATATCCTTCAACTGGACTGTAGAGCTCGATTCCTTCCCGATCTATCACCCATGCGCTGCCAGTATTTCCTAATTGGATCTGCTGGAAAAAACGTTTGGAAATTGACTGGAAATCGAGCAAGGCCCCGATTGACCCGCGAAATTCTTCTCCCTGGAATACCGGTACATGCAACGCCATGGTGCGATAACCTTGAGCAGTGGAAAACACATCGCTGACAACGGGTCGATGGGTCTTGAAAATTTTCTGGATGTACTGGCCAGAGGCATCTGTGCCGATTGCCGCCCTGTCTATCGGCGCGGTACAAACGATCTTTCCGGAGCGATCCACGCGGACAATCGCCTTTATGGCCTTGCTTTGGAGGCGAAAGGCAAGATCCAGTTCTTTTCTGCCCTGGTCGTCGATGTCGATGATGTGGCGCGATGCGGTAAGTTGAGAGAGAAATCTGATGGTATCGCTAAAAAAAGCCTCGATTTCCTCCTGGGCTTGCCTGGCATAAAGGGTCTGCCGGGAATTCAATTCGGCAAAGGCTTTGTCTTTTGCCTCGGTATAAATGATCTGAAAGATGTAGAGAAAAACGCAAAGTACACCGATAGGCAATAAAAATAAATACTTATACCGCATTTATGCCTCCCGTTTACATCTGACAGCCGTCCTTTGGCAAAACGACAACGGCCGACCCGGTTTGCCCCTCCACGTGGACGGGGGACGTCAACGGGTTGTGGCCCGGGCTGATCATTTAAAAATCGGATGCATTTCGCGCATTGAAGGGAAATAAAGCATGATAACAAATGTGATCGGCATATATCAAGGTGAGAATCGGTTATTTGGGATACCCCGTGATTTCCCGTATGTGCCGGTATATGGGACCCAGCCGTCGGTACATGCGGCAAAACACCTCATGGTAGAGCCTGTCGTACAACATCCGATTTTTGGCCTCGGGCTCAAAGACCCGCGCGCAGCGCGTCATGGCCGCTACGGCGGTGGAAAAATCCTTGTGAAGCCCCAGCCCCACGGCCTGGATCATGGCCGCCCCCAGGCCCGAAGTCTCATACAGGTGCGGCCGGGCCGCAGGCAGGCCGAATATGTCGGCTGTTATCTGCATGGCGCTGTCGCTTTGGGAGCCGCCCCCGGAAACACACAGTCGGGAAATTTTTTGACCGGTCCGCTTTTCCACCCGTTCTTTGCCGTCCCGCAGCGCATAGGCCAGCCCCTCTAAGATCGAGCGGTAGACATGAGCGCGGGTGTGCACGTCGCCGAATCCGATAATCGCCCCTTTGCCTTCCGGGCCGGGGTGTTTCAGCCCGGGGGTCCAGTAAGGCTGCAGCATGAGGCCCATGGAGCCCGGCGGCACGGCTTGAACCAGGTCCTCAAACAGCTTTTCGGCCTGAGTGCCCTGTTGCATGGCCTGCATCTGCTCCGGGTGGCCGAACTCCTGTTTGAACCAGCTCACCATCCAATAGCCGCGAAAAATTTCCACTTCGATATTGTAGCTTCCGGCCATGGCGGCAGGATAAGGCGGAATGAGCCGAAACGGGGTGATGTATTTGCGGCTGAAAACGTTGATGGTAGCCGTGGTTCCATAGCTGAGGCAACCCAGGCTCTCCTCGATGCCTCCCGAACCCAGCACCTCACAGGCCTTGTCGGCTGCACCCGCTATCATGGGAAGGCCATGAGGAATGCCGCTGGCCTCGAAGGCGGCCCGGGTGATTTCCCCAAGCGGTTCGGCTGCTTGAACCAATTCGGGCATCCGCTCCAGATCCAGATGCTGGGCCTTCCACCGCCAGTCCCAACTGGGGGCCCACTTCAATTTCTTGTAATCAAACGGAATGTATCCCACCTGGCAGGAGGCCGAGTCTACAAACCTTCCAATCAGCCTGTAGGTAAGATATCCGGAAAGTAAAAGATATTTATGCGTTTGTTTCCAAAGTTGGGACTGATGGGTTGAAATCCAGGAGGATTCGGCATCGGTTAAAAAACGGGCCAGCATGGATCTGGCCCCGGCTGCGGCAAATACCAGCTTCCACCAGCGGCTCACCTCAGGGGGGGCATCGGTTTTGCGCTGATCCAGCCAAACGATGGCAGGCCGCAAGGCATTGCCCTTATCATCCACGTTGACCACCGTGGCCCGTTGAGTGGTCAGCGTCACACCGGCAATCCGGGATTTGTCCACCCGATCCAATTTCCACAGCCCCTGGCAGGCCTGGCACAAAGCCGACCAATACGTCGAGGGTTCCTGTTCCGCCCATCCGGGATTTTCCGAGAAATAAGGGGCAAAAAACACCTGCTGCTTGGCCACCAGATTTCCCTCAGGGTCAAACAGCAGCACCTTCAAGCTCTGGGTGCCGCAGTCGATGACCAGCAGTTGATCCTTGTTGTTCATGAAAGTGCTCCACACTGCGTCAGATAACCGGATTTCCTTGCGTCCATGACTTGACCACTTTTTTATCATCCAAGATTAGATACGCCATGATCAGGCGGGGATGGAATAGACTTTCTGGATGGTTTCCAGATAGGCGTTTCGCTCCCTGTCCCACCGGTTCCTGTCCCATGATAGAAGCGGCGCACACAGTTCCTGGATCCGGTCCAAAAACGCTTCTGCCCCCTTGGGGATGAGAAGGCCCAATCGGGTGCGCCGGAGCAAAAGATCATTCAGGTGCCGAATTTTTTCGGTCTTCACGGCAAAGGGCAGTTCGGCGAAAAGCGTCTCGGTTTCCCCCACCGGCATCAGGGATCCGGGCGGCGCCTCTTGAACCAGTTGAGGCGCCTTCAACCCGTAGCGGCCAAACAGCCGCCTCCACGCCGAGGCCGACAACCCGTGATCAACCCCGGGTTTGGTCGACGGAACCGGCGCAAATATGGGTTGACGATCGTTGGGGTGGACTAAATGCTTTATGAAGGGTTTGGCGGCCTTCAATGCGTCTAAGGCAAGCAGCCGAAAGCTGGTGAGCTTTCCGCCGGTGACCGTCACCAGCCCCTTGTCCACCCATACCACATGCTCCCGCGATTCCTGAGAGGGGTCTTTTTCCCCTTGGCTCAACACCGCTCGCACCCCGGCGAAACTGGCGATGATGTCAGATTCCCGGATTTTCAAAGCCGGATAAACGCCGCGCAGCCCTTCCATGAGATAATCCAGTTCTTCACGGCTCATGGCCGGCTCGGTCCAGGGGGCTCCCTTATGATCCAGATCCGTGGTTCCCACCAGGGTGGCGCCTTCCCAGGGGATGACAAAAAACGGCCGTTTGTCTGCCGGATGGGCGAAGGCCACCGCCTGGGGTGCAGGTAAAATCCGAGAGGACAAAACGATATGACTTCCCCTAAGGGGCCTCAGATGCAGCCCTTCCACCGGGCAGGGATGCAGGGATTCGGCCCACCAGCCCGTGGCATTGATGACCACCGGAGTGCAAATTGTTTTGACCTTACCGGTTTCCGTGTCGGCGACGGCCACCCCCGTCACGGTCCCGTGCGAGTCCCGGACAACATTTTCGGCCATCACGTAATTTTCGGCAGACCCGCCCTGATCGACGGCTTCATTGATAAGCCGCATGACCAGCCGGGCATCGTCTACCCGAGCATCATAAAACTGGTATCCGCCGATGAGCTGGTCCTGCCGGACGTGGGGGGCCTGCAGCAAAAATTTCCCGATTGAAAAATATCGATGCTGCCTTTCCCAGGCCATGAGATCATAGAGGGCCAGGCCGATTTTCAATTCGTGACTGCCCGGAGAGCCGCCTCGGTAGATGGGCCACAGAAAGCCCTTTTTTACCACCAGCCCCGGGGCCTCGTCGAGAAGGCGGCAGCGTTCCTTGACCAAGGCTCTGGTCAAAAACAGGTGACCCTGCTTCAGGTAGCGCAGCCCGCCGTGAACCATCTTGGAACTGCGGCTGGAAGTTCCCTGCGCAAAATCCTGTTTTTCCACCAGAAGGCTGCGCAACCCGGCCCGCACGGCTTCCCGCAAAATACCGGCACCCGTAATCCCGCCGCCGATGATGACCAGGTCAAAATCACCGGCCAAATCCGAAATGCTCATGTTCTCAATTCCTTGCCAAAGTTGCCCGCCCCCGGTTGATGCAACCCCCGGCAGGTGACAGCCAGGGCAAAAAAGCATGCGCTGTCTGATTTCAGTCCAGAAGTTTTCCCGGATTCAGGCGATGTTCCGGATCAAAGTGGGTCAGCAAATTCCGAATCGCCTCCAGACCCAGATCCGATTTTTCCGATTTCAGGTACGGCTTGTGGTCCAGGCCCACCCCATGCTGATGGGTGATGGTTGCCCCGGCGGCCACGATCTGCTGGCTGGCCGCTTTTTTCAACGCGACAAACCGGTTGAAGCTCTGCTCGGCGTTTTCCCCGGGCCGAAACACAAAACTGGTATAAATGCTTGATCCCGTAGGATACACATGGGACAAATGGGTAAACACGTGAATCTTTTCATCCATCCGGGAAACCGTCTCGGTCAAAGCCTTTTCGATACCATTGACCAAAGCCGTCACCTTGTCCCATGTGACGCAAGTCTCCAGAGTGTCCACCAGATATCCCTTTTCCCACAGGGTGTTTCGCAGATAAGGCACCCGGAAGCGGTTTTTTTCCCAGGAATCTCCCATGGTTTTTCCGATCACCACGCCCCGGTTGGCCTTGATGATGCGCCAGGCCTCGGACTTGCCAGCGCATGCCACCGCCCTCTTGCCGATGATCCCGATAAGCGCCATGCAGGCTTTCGGCAGGGACATACCCCGAAACGACAGGTATTTTTTGAACAGGGCCGCCTGCCTGCCGTGGCCGGAAAGCGCCAGGTTGGTCTGCGTTTCGATGGGATTGGAAAGCCGGATCATGGAAAGCGGCAACCCGGTGCCTGCCAGGCGGCGCAGAGCATCGATTCCGTGCTCCCATGAGGGGAAAAAGGCGCCGTAGACCTGATCCACCTCCGGCAGGGGCCGAATCTGGATATCCGCACGGGTAAGAACGCCCATCCGCCCTTCCGAGCCCAACACCACCTGACGCAGATCCGGGCCGGCCCCTGATGCCGGATGGGGCAACAGCGGAAAAGTCCCCCGGCAGGTAATCATTTCACCCCCGGCAAACAGTTGATCCATCCGGCCATAGTGCATGGACTGCTGGCCACTGGAGCGGGTGACCACCCAACCGCCCAGGGTGGAATATTCAAAGGACTGGGGGAAATGGCCCAGGGTATAGCCTATGGCGCGCAACTGCGCCTCCAGGTCCACACCCCGGACCCCGGCTTCAAAGGTGGCCAGACTGTTTTCTCGGTCGATGTTCACCAACCGGTTCATGCGCTCCAGAGACAGGGAAAGTACCGGTTGTTGAGTTTCCGGCACACTCAGATGCCCGACCACGCTGGTGCCACCGCCAAAAGGGATGACCAACCAGTCGTTTGTCCCGGCAAGGGCAAGCATATCTCCCACCTCCTTGGAAGTGGCGGGAAAAGCCACGCCATCGGGAAAACGCGTGAGTGTCCCATGGCGCATGGCAATCCAGTCCGGCAGGCTCTGGCCGTGGGCATGAACAAAACGCGCTGGCGCATCGGTCGATATCAGCCTGTGGGGGGAAAGCCGCGAGGGTGGAACCTGTTCCAGGATTTTTCCAAGTGGACAGTCTTTCACCGGTTTTCCCGGGCCCAACCGTTGCTCCAGAAACGATGCGGCCTGCCGGGAAACCGGAAAGGTGATGGCTGTATCGCCCCAGCCGTTGTATCTGAGCATCCCTTACCCCCTTTGCGGGAAATTGAGTGCTTTCCAGATGTCGATACTTTCTTGCATCGCCGCGCGGGTTTCCCGCTCAACGGACGCCGGCCCCTGGTCAACGGCCCGGGCCAGTTGCCTGTAATAAGTTCTGGAGGCCGCTCTGGAATTTTCCATGGTAAAATAAGTGGTGCCCAGGAGTTTAAACAGCGCGTTGAAATCGTTTAGGATCATTGGAAAAGTGACATTTCCGCTAAGCTCGGCCATCAGCGTCTGAAGCTGCCAGTCAAATTGGGCAAACGCCTCGGGACATTCTTTAAGATCCCCGGTATGTTCCAGGTGCCGCAGAATGGCTTCCGGGCCCCGGGTACAGGCTTTTGCCGCCATAGCGGGGAGCAGCACCACCCGCAATTCCAGCAGATGAATGATGAAATCGGGAGGCAAGAACTGGCCATAGCGGGCCATGGTGGAAAGCAGCCTGAGGCCACCCTGTTTCCAGTAATCATTGACCGAGGTGGCCTTGCCGTGGCGGATGCAGATCCACCCCTCGGCGGCCAGCCGGTGCAACGTTTCCCGGACGGTGGGCCGCGTCACGCCCAGTTTTTGGGCCAGATCCCTTTCTCCGGGCAATACCGATCCGGGTGGATATTCGCCGCTCAAAATAGCCGTCAGCAGCAAGTGCTCGGTGTATTGGGCCGGTTTAAACAGCTGCGCGCTGGAATTTTCCATAATACCTCCTGGTAAGAGGTCATACCAGTTTAAGCCGGATTGTCAACCTCTTTTATACGGCCTGATCGATCAGGTTCATTGCGGACAAATCCTAAGCCCTTTTTGAACTTGATGAAGGAGGTTTTTGCCCTCATCATTGGTGGACTGGATGGTGGTCGCCGGTAAACAATGGCGGTGGCCGCTAGTATACAGATCGTTGGGATTTGAAGCCGTTTTCCCCGGTTTTCAAAAAAAGGCCGCCGCCCGGGAATTATCCCGAGCGGCGGCAGCTGGCTCTACCTGGTTTGTCGCGATGACCGTTAAAAAACGACCTCTGGCGGCACACCGGCGGCATTCCAGCCTCGCGCCTGATAGTACTCGGAAAGCATCTGGGTCATCTGAGCCTGGGTGATGCCCTTTCCGGTTTCGGGCAGCACCTCCTTGTACAGGCGTTTGGGCAACTGGTCGTCCGCAGACGTAAGGCCTTCCCGGTCCAGTTTCAGACCGGTGGTTGCCGCAACCATCGTGGAAAGCTGCTCCCACTGGTAAAGATCCCGGTAGAAACGGCACAGGACCAGCGTATCAAAGACAATTAGCCGGTCTTCCCATTCGGTAAACACCGCGGCCTTTCCGCCGATGGTCTCGGAATCCACGATACCGGCCAATTCCGGCTTGTAAAAGGTGGCCCGCAGGTGACAGGCGCCTCGCGGCGAACTGCCATAGGCCAGACCCATGCCCTTGAGCGCTCTGGGGTCGTAGCCGGCCGGCTCCAGCCCCTTGACGTGAACGGCCTGATCGGCCATGTTCATGGCGACGGCCGCCGATCGGATGCCTTCGGCCAGCACCGCCCCGATGCCCTGCCTGGCGGCGATGGACCGAATGACTTCGGCCATGGCATCGACCTGTCCGTAGTCGATGGCCAGATCGATTTTTCCCTGCCGCGAAGCCTCGATGGTGAGTCCCACCAGATTTCCGGTGCTGATGGTGTCCATTCCCAGCCGATCGCACAGGTCGTTTAGATACGCGATTTCCTCGATGTCCTGCACCCCGCACAGACCGCCAAAGGCATAGATGGTCTCGTATTCGGGGCCTTCGATCTTGAGGCCCTGGTGCCGACCCGATTTGACCGTGGACAGCCGGCCGCAGGCCATAAAGCATTTCAGGCAGGGATGAGGCACCACGTCGCAGCGGCTGTGAAGCGCATCGGCGTTGATCTGGTTTTGATAGGCCACACTGCCCTGTTGCCAGTAACGTGCCGGAAATCCGCTGACCCCATGCATGATATCCACCAGCATGGGAGTGCCCTTGGTCCTGTAGGCATTGGCCCCGGCATCGGTCTTGCCGCGCGTGGCCGTCTCCTTGGAAAAACCGAAAACCGCGCCGGGATCAAAAAACTCCTTTTTGAGGTTTCCCCAAAAGGCCATGGCTTTTATCTTTTTAGCCCCCATCACCGCCCCGGTTCCGGTGCGACCGGCACTTCGCCAGTAGTCGTTTTCAACTACGGCAAAACGCACCAGTTGCTCTGCCGCCGGCCCGATACAGGCCACCGAAACGTGTTTGGCCTCGGGGCGAAGGCCGGCAATCAATGCACTGACTTGGTCTTCGGTCTCGTAGGTTTCCTTTCCCCAAAGATTGTCTGCCGGGTGAAAGGCGACGGTGTTCTCGCCGATTTCCAAAATAACGGGGTGTTTGGCTGCACCGTAGACGACCACGGCGTCATAACCGGTGGCCGCCAGGCGATCGGCCAGTTTTCCCCCGGAATAGGATTCGGAGAAAAAGCCGGTCTGGGGGCTTTTGGTGTATATCCCGTGGCGGCATGAACCCCACACGGCACTTCCCGTAAGGGGGCCGGACGCAAAGATCAGGCGATTATCCGGGCTCAGGGGATCCACCCCGGCTGGATTGTCGCGCAGCAGCAGCCAGGTGGCCAGCCCCTTGCCGCCAAGGTAGTCTCTCATCACCGCCTCGGGGATGGTCTCCTCTTCATAGCTCTGATCGGTCACGTTGACCTGGAGAATCTTTCCAAAAAATCCGTTCATGATCTCCTCCTGCCATCCACCCTGGAAACCAAAAAATGACGCACACCGTTGTTACGGGTCTTCATGACCTCCTCCTTCATTTTGGTTGCAAGCGCAACGAGATAACCGGAGCCATGGAGAAAAAGATGGGAGCGGGTATCTGAAAGATTCCAAACTCCACTGCTCCATCACACCAGCGCCTTCACGGCTTCAGGCCGGCAAGACCCTCCTCCAGAATCGCCAGACCGCGCTGGAGTTCCTCGTCGGTGATCACCAGCGGCATCAACAGCCGGATGATGTTGCCATAGGAGCCGCAGGTCAGCAGAATCAGGCCCCTGTCAAAGCAGAACTTGACCAGGGCCTTGGCGGCATCGGTGGCCGGTGGCTTGGTGTGGCGGTCCTTGACCAGTTCCATGGCCAGCATCGGGCCGATGCCGCGGACCTCCCCGATGATTTCGAATTGTCTCTGGAAGGCATCCAGTCTGGCTCTCAGGGTTTTTCCCAGATTTTGGGCCTTTTCCAGAAGATTCTCTGTCTTAAAGACGTCAAAGACCGCCAAAGCAGAGGCGCAGGCCACGGGATTGGCTCCGTAGGTGCCGCCGATGCCGCCGGCATGCACCGAATCCATGATCTCTTTTTTGCCCACCACGGCGCTCAATGGCATTCCGGCAGCCAGACTCTTGGCCACCGTGGTGATATCGGCGGCCACCTGATAATGCTGCATGGCAAACATGGCTCCGGTTCTTCCCATACCCGACTGGATCTCGTCGGCCACAAAAACGATGCCGTTGTCTTCGCATATTTTCTTGAGTTTGGAGAAGTATTCCGGCGGAGGCGTGATAAAGCCGCCCTCCCCCTGAATCGGCTCGACGATCAGGCATGCCGTGTTCTCGGCGGCCACGTGGCTGATAAAAAACTCCTTGAGATAATCCGCGCAGGCGGCAGCACAGGACGGATAGACCAGGCCAAAGGGGCAACGGTAACAGTAAGCGAAGGGAATCCGATAAATTTCGGGCGCAAACGGACCGAAACCGAATTTATAAGGCTTGACCTTGCTGGTCAACGACATGGTCAGCAGGCTCCGGCCATGAAAAGCGTTTTCAAAGGCGATCACCGCTTGGCGTTTGGTATAATAGCGGGATATTTTGACGGCGTTTTCCACGGCCTCTGCACCGCTGTTGATAAACAATGCCGCCTTGGGAAAGTCTCCGGGAACGACATCGCAGAGCTTTTGAGCCAGGTCGACAGCCTGGGAATAGGGAAGCACCATGAAACAGGTATGGGTGAACTTTCCGGCCTGGTCCCGAATCGCCGCCACCACCTTGGGATGCGAATGACCCACGTTCATCACGGCAATCCCGCCGGCAAAATCAATGAACTCTTTACCTTCGATGTCCCAGATGCGGGCGCCTTTGGCCCGATGGACATAACACGCCGTTGCGCTGGCGTGTCCGCTGGGAATCACCTTCTCTCTCAACGCCTGCCACTGTTCGATATTTTCCGGTGTCATCTCTACATCTCCCTATCCGAAACGAAGATAGCGGTTTTTCCCTCCATTGGCCGCCACACTGCAGCCTGACGACGATTCCGTCACTGACCGCATCGGCCTGAACAATTAAGGCGGAGTCCAGGTCCTACAGATCAATGGCAACCGCCGCAAACGGTTTTCGGTGACTCGACAGAGCAAAGTCGATGCCAGTGCATACATTTTTTTAAAAACCGGACAACATCCAGCAAAAAACCGGAATTCAATACCTGCGGGTATCGGAGCCCCAGAGATTTCGATCCGAAACCGCATCGCAATAAAGGTAGTTTATTTTAAATTCAGATAGATTGAAAGGATTTAAAAATGTATCAAGTCTTTTTATCGATTTTTTTTATGAAACTCAATAGATACTGCCGAATGCGATACAAAGATGCATCACATGGCCCGTCAGTCATCGCTCGGGGATTTCAATGATATGCGCCCCTATGCGGATCGCGCACCGATCCCGCGAGACGTCCAACAGCAGATCTGAAATTTGCATCATGCTCCGATCGGTAAACTTGACGACTGCCGCTCCCGAGGTCATAAACAGCGCATCGGCTCGAATAAACAACTTTTCCGGAGAAAGCGGGACCACCCGGCCGGTGTTTAGGCGAAGCTGCACCGTGTCGGCTCGCCGCACCTCCGTGACAAACAAGGCCGTCTCCGGGCAAACGAAGTAGACCTTCTCCAAGACCCCCTCACGCTGTTGGCTGACAAAATATCCGTCCTGATCGCAACCGATGGCAGCGTTAAAGCGGTCAATGATTTTCCTGTTGCGAAACCGGCCGTGAGCGTTGCACCACCGGCCCTGGCTGTCCATCCAAAAGACGGCTTTTTCCCTGGAAATGACAATGGTTTTGGCAGGATCGCCCATCAAAATTCTTTACCGTTTTCGAGCCCGATCCGTGCGGCAAACACCTTGTCTGCCGCTGCCGGAACCGGGTAGCTGGTAAGTGCCGTCCAGGCGAGCACACATCGTTTCGTAACGTAGCATCAAGTCCGTAACGGCGGCTTTGAATCCGGTTTCGTCAAGGGTTCCGCTCCGAAGGCGGCGCTCCAAAACCGCACGTTCCCGGTCGTACCATTGATCCGGATCGAAATTATAGGTCATGGCAACCGGTCTTTCTGCAGCATGTTTTTTCCCACCGCTTGCGATATGGGCTATCTGGTGTCAGTTGGCTGGATATCAGCCATGAAAAAGGGAAAAAGCCCAGCAGCGCGGTCTGCGAAAAATCGTCTCAGGGTCTGTTCCACAACGGTAAAGGCGATTTCTTTCCAGGGAATCCTGGCTTCCGGGAACAGGGCAACCTCCAAGGATTCAGTTCCAGCGGAAAAATCGGCGCTGAGCATCCTGGCCCGGAACATCAGATAAATCTGGTTGACAAAGGGCAGGTTAAACAGCGTATAGGCGGCAACAATTTTCACCGTGGCGCCTGTTTCTTCACGAGTTTCCCGCTCGGCCCCGACGGCCACCGACTCTCCGTTTTCCAGGTAACCGGCCGGTAATGTCCATTTACCCATTCGTGGCGTGATGGCCCGGCGGCACATCAGAATCCGCCCCTTCCACTCGGGGATACAGCCCACCACGACTTTCGGGTTTTCATAATGGATTTTTCCACAGGCGTCGCAGACGTTTCTCAGCCGGTCATCGCCTTCGGGGATACGACGAGTCAGGGGCGCAGCACAGTCGGGGCAAAAATTCATCATCGAAGAAAGACTCCTCGGGCAAAGAAACAGATTCCTTTCATATCCCGAATCGTCTCCGCCCGCAAGTCCGGATCATGATCGCGACCTGGACCCTGGTCGGCAAAGGGCCGACGTCCCTGCCGCATGAGATATTTTTTTTAAAACGCGGGTTTTTTTAAATCAGAACTTCAAATCGAAACGAAACGACAAATCGTCCGTGCTCTGCGGCTGAACAGTGCCGTTGGCAGTCGAGAGGTCGTTGTTGACCCGGGCTCCAATAACGGAAAATCGGAGGGCATCGGAGATATTGACATGCAGCCCAAGGGCCATTTGCATCGAATTCAAGCTTGTCCAGGGCTCCATGGACCAGCCGAAACCCACGTCGGAATAGGTGCTTCGAGCCGCGGCCATGGCCAACGACCAACGGGAATTCGCACCGCTCATCTGAGCTTCAAGCCCGAAAATCTGACGGGAGCCTTCCGGATCGCCACTATACCCGTTGACATAACCCACCGTCGGTGCAATGGCCAGCCAGCCAAAGGGTTTGATCGGCGCGGCGACCCTGAATCCTTGGCGGACATGGAGTTCATAAGGATCTGTGTATGGATTCAGATTTCTGTCGGTATCCATCAGAGAGGGAAAAAGAGCATCGCTTTTTGTAGCCTGCATATAAGTGCTCATGGACAAGGCGACCTTATCGCTAAGCGCCTGATTGTAACCCAATTCGGTCACGTAACTCGTATCCTGTTCGCTTTTGACCAGAGAGGCCAGACTAGGTTGCACCGGCGGAAAATCGAAGCCCTTCACGCGCTTGGAGACGATAAGCCGCGAGCGCCAATACCTATTGAGACTGGAAATACTTACCCCATCGCTAAGGGTGGCCTGCAAAAACCGGCCGTTGGATAGATAGATGCCAACATGATCGATATACCGTTTGCCGGGCCCAAAAAAAATCAAATCCCCGGGTTGGAGGGAATTTGACGGGACTTTTTCCAGAAAGGACTGGCGGCTTTGCAGAAAGGCATTGTGCGGCAGGTTGATACCAAAGAGCTTGGCATAGATCTTTTTGATGAGCCCGGAGCAGTCCATCCCCTTGGTTGATATTCCACCATAGCGATAAGGGATTCCCATCAACTTCTTAGCTTCCCTTTTGAGCTGCTTGGCCGTGGATCGATTTCTTTTAGCGGTAGCCTTCAAATTGAAACGAGTTGATTCCGAAAACCTCCCGTGCGTTGAACGAATCCATCTCTTGGAAGTTTTGCGCCTTGAACGGACCGATTTCTCGGAGATCCTATGCTTTAAATGAACCCATCTCTTGGGAGTCCGGCGCCTTGAACGGATCGATTTTTCGGAGATCCTATGCTTTAAGCGGACCCATTTCTTGGGAGTTCGGCGCCTTGAACGGGCCGATTTTTCGGAGATCCTATGCTTTAAACGAACCCCTTTCTTGGAAGTCCGGCGCCTTGAACGGGCCGATTTTCTGGACTTGTCCGAGTAGCGAACCAACGCCATGTTGGTTATCTTGGCTTTGCGGTCCTTGTTTTTCTTTCTCGCGAGCGCATCGGAGGGCATCACAAGCAACCCCACAAAGACCCAGACGCAGATAAAAAAACAAAGATCCCGCTTACAAAAAAAGGTCGAATGCATAATCTTAGACAATGTAATCGGCCCGGCCTTGATTATGAGTCGTTATAAAATGCGAAATACCGACCTCCCGTGAACGTGGGGCGCTGCGGCCCGCAGTCGACTTTCCGACCGGGAGCCGCAGCCACCAAATGGCCCTTCTTTATGTCAATACATTGAATTTTGTCAAGAATTTTTTTCAGGCATCACGCGCAATCGATCCATGCAAACGGCAAAAGTATTGCCAAATTATTCTCGAACATCGGGTCTTGTCAAGGCAAACCTTTCAGCCAGCAAATCGCTTGCATTTGCAATTGACACCGCCGCAGGCACATTCTATAGTCCAAAGTACTCCATGTGCGCATAGCCAGCTCCAAATTCCGATTTGCACATTTTTAGAACGTGAGACAAGAGACTGCCGCATCCAAAAGAAACCAATACCAGACACGGTGGGCAGGAAGCTTCGTGGCCACCATTTTCCACGGAGGGAAGTTT
>JBJKSK010000344.1:0-6921 GCA_046704125.1 Desulfobacterales bacterium
GAGCCGGTACCATCGGCAAAACGCCACAGGCCAATAAAGCCTTTACAAAACAGACCGGCTTTGAAATAAAATTGGATTTTATCTGAAATGATCTCCCGGTGCAAGCGCTCCGGGTTCGTGTGCGGCCAAAGCCGTTTCAAATGAGCTGACATGACGATTCGAGAAGAGTTCGAAAAACGCGAAAACAACTTGTTATCCGCCTTCGGGTGCCGCAGCGCGCAATCCCGGGGGAGGATGAAACCCGAAGCGCCGTGTCCGATCCGAACCAGCTTCCAGCGCGACCGGGATCGCATCGTCTATTGCAACGCCTTTCGCCGCCTCAAGCACAAGACCCAGGTCTTTCTCTCGCCTTTGGGCGACCATTACCGCACCCGGCTGACCCACACGCTGGAAGTATCCGAGATCGCCAGGAACATCGCCCGGGCCATGCACTTAAACGAAGACCTGGCCGAAGCCATCGCCCTGGCCCACGATCTGGGCCATACTCCATTTGGCCACAGCGGGGAAACCGCCCTCAAGGAAATCTACTCGCCCGGTTTTTCCCACCAGGCTCAGAGTCTTCGGGTGGTGGACATCCTGGAAAAAAAAGGAGAGGGGCTGAACCTGACCTACGAGGTGCGAGACGGCGTCTTGAAACACGCCAAGGGCTACGGCCAGATCATCCCCGATGACCCGGCGGAGCTGGCCTGCACCATGGAAGGCCGGGTCGTTCGCATCGCCGACATCATGGCCTATCTCAACCACGACCTGGATGATGCCATCCGAGGCGGCGTCATCCGGCGCGACCAGGTGCCCAAGGCCTGCACCGAGGTGTTGGGCCACAGCCACTCGGAGCGCGCCACCGCCATGATCAAGGACCTGGTTTTTTCCAGCCGCACCTCCGGGGACCAGCTGGTGCTCCAGATCAGCCAGGAAGTCTCAACGGCCATGAATACTCTGCGCGATTTCCTCTACCAGAACGTATACCGCTCGCCTCAGGTCCATCAGGAGTTTGTCAAAGCCAAGAAAATCCTTTCCGAGCTTTACAGCTATTTTCTGGAAAACGAACCCAGGCTTCAAGCAGAGCTCAGTGTCCTGGAGATGGCCGAATGCTACCCGACCCGACAGTCCCGGAAGCGCATCGTGTGTGACTTTATCGCCAGCATGACCGACCGCTATGCCCTGGATCTGTATTCGGAAATTTTTTTCCCCGCTCCGCTGGTGTAACCGGTAAATCCCATGGCCCTTTCCCGATTGCCAACCGCGCCAGACCCCGCCACCTTTCTCCGGCGCCTGGAAACCCTCTATGAAAAGATGGATGCGGACTACCACCGGGTGGCTGCGCAGTATGGTTTTGTTTGCGCCGGATGCGCGGACACCTGCTGCCGCACGCGATTTTACCACCACACCCACGTGGAATATCTATATTTGAAAAAAACCTTCGCGGGTTTGGAAAAAACGCTCAGACAAACGTTGATCAACCGGGCCGGACAGACGCAACGCCTCATTTCCCAAGATTCCCTGTCCCGGCCTATCTGCCCCGTAAACGACGAGGGGAAATGCCTGCTCTACGCCGCCCGGCCGATGATTTGCCGGCTGCACGGCATTCCTCACGAACTGCGCCATCCGGGCCGTGGCGTTTCTTTCGCCCCGGGTTGCGGCGAATTTGACCGGCAGTGCAAAACAGGCTCCTACATCCCCTTTGACCGCACACCGCTTTACATGGAGCTGGCCCGAATCGAAAACGACATGAAAGCGGCCTTGGGCCAAACCGAAAAGCTGCGTCTCACCGTGGCGGAAATGCTGATCCGATCATGAAATACCAGGATATCCAAAGCCTGGACCAGATTCCGGGAAAACGACTCAAGACCGGAGATACGTTTCATTTCCGGTGCCATCCGGCGCTGTCCTGCTTTAACCACTGCTGCCGCAACCTCAACCTGTTTCTCTACCCGTACGACGTGATCCGCCTGAAAAACAGGCTGGGAATGACTTCAGACGGTTTCTTGGACACTCATGTGGATGTGGTCCTGCGACCCGGCCACCATTTCCCCGATGTGCTGTTGAAAATGGCCGAAAACGAGGTGCGCAGCTGTCCCTTTGTCAGTGAATCCGGCTGCACGGTCTATTCGGACCGGCCCGACACCTGCCGCAGCTTTCCCTTGGAAAAGGGGCTGCAATTCCGCGAGGGTTTAAAGGATCCGGAGCCGGTGTTTTTTTGGCGGCCTCCGGACTTTTGTCTCGGGGTCCGGGAGCCCGACACCTGCAGCCCGGAAACCTGGATCGGGGATCCGGACACAGCCCGCTATCACGAGGTGACTCGGCAATGGGCGGCGGTTCATCAACTGTTTGCCGCCGACCCCTGGGGTGCCGAAGGCCCCGCCGGCCCTCGGGCCAAGATGGCGTTTATGGCCACCTACAACATCGACCGTTTCCGTGATTTTGTGCGGCAAAGCAGCTTTCCCAGACGTTACAGGATCCAGTCCGCCCTGCTCAAAAAGCTCAAAACAGACGACACGCAACTGCTGAAGCTGGGATTTGACTGGGTCAGGCTCTTTGTCTGGAATATCCCTTCGGCGCTTATTCGCCCCCGATAGGATGACCCGTCTGAAATTTAAGGCGGGCGGATTTGGGTTGTAGGCTGTTAGGCTGTTAGACTGTTAGACGGACAAGGTGCTAAAGCACTCCCGGCGGCATGGGCGCCACCCGGTCACCGCCCAGCACATAGCCCCCGTCCAGGCGGATGACCGAGCCGGTCATAAACGGGGCGCCGGCGATTAGAAACCGCACGGCAGAAACCACGTCCTGGATACGGCCGGTGCGGCCAAGCAGGGTGTGATGGCAGACCGCCTGGCGCTGCGCTTCGGTGAGCAGCCCCCAGCCTCTGGTGCCCGGACCGTGGCGGGTTTCGGTCACCCCGAGCATCAGTTCGTTGACCCGAACCTCGGGCGCCCCCAGCCTGGCCCAGGTTTCGGTAAACAGAGATACGCCGCGATTGGCCGCCGCATAGCCGTCGTTAAAAAGATAACTGGCCGGCCCGCTGCGGCCCACGATGGCCGCAATCGAAGAAAAGTTGATAACCACTCCATCCCCGGAATCCTTCAGGTGGGGAAGCGCCGCATCAAAAACCCACCATTTGGCGCGCAGGGTGGTGGCCATCTCCAGATCCCACTGCTGTTGCACGTAAGGGCCGTGCACCACCGGCCAGCCGCCGCGTTCGATATTGTTGATCAAAATGTCCAGGCGTCCGAAACGATCCACTACCTGGGCCACCAGGCCGGAAACCGCCTGGGTGTCCCTGAGATCCACGCGTACCTCCAGATGCCCGGTGCCTCTTTGGGACAGTTGCTGCTGCAAACCGGCCAGGTGCTCCTCCCAGTCATAATAGGTAAGCGCCACCTGGGCGCCGGCGTCGGCCAGATCCAGGGCAATGCCCTTTCCGATGCCTTTGACGGCTCCCAATACCAGGGCCACTTTTCCCGAAAGGTTCATGGCTTGCCCTCAATGCTCAACGTGCTTTCATTTATTGGAATCTGGGATGTCTTAGCATGGACCAAAAGTGCTTGACAAGCCCTTGATGCGGTGATAGCCTGGCCTACTATTTAATGATCTTTTTCATAATTTAGCCAAGAAATTCGGTTACAAAGGCTTTCCTTGAGCGAAAAAGGCTTGGATCAAGCCTCCGGGGCAACCTTCGGCCGGTTTCTTGGCTTGAAAGACACCTATATCGACCAGGGCTGGAGGACGCGGTCCATCCGGCATGAAAAAACACGAAGGGAGGTGCAAAAAGCTTACCGGCTGTAGTGCAAAACCTTTTCACGAGATAACCCTGTGAAACCCATCAATGAAACTTAGGAGGAACTTTTAATGCCTAGTTACGTGATTACCGAAAAGTGTGACGGCTGCAAGGGCGGAGATAAAACGGCCTGCATGTACATCTGCCCCAACGACCTGATGGTCCTTGATCCCAACGAGATGAAGGCCTACAATCAGGAGCCCGTTCAGTGCTGGGAATGCTTTTCCTGCGTCAAGATCTGCCCCACTCAGGCCATCGAAGTGCGCGGCTACTCGGATTTCGTACCCCTTGGCAGCAGCGTCATGCCGATGCTGGGTACCGAAGATGTCATGTGGACCTGCAAATTCCGCAACGGCACCATCAAACGCTTCAAGTTCCCCGTTCGGACCACCCCCGAAGGCGGCGCCAATGCCTATGGCTCCCTGAAAGGCAAGGATCTGAGCTCCGGCTTGCTGGCCACCGAAGAGGCCGACGGCTACCAGATCCCCACTCCGAAGACCGTTTAGCCCAAACCCGCTTTATACCGTTTAGGCTGAACAGACCGAATGTATACCGATTGATATAATACTTCAAGGAGGTTGAAGCATGGCATTACCGAATAAACCATTGGGTGAAACTAAGGCCGTTAAGGATCCCGAAGTTGTCGAAAAAGAAGTCGACGTCCTCATCGTGGGCGGTGGCATGGCTGCCTGCGGAGCGGCTTTCGAAATCAAGAAATGGCTGCCCGCCGACATGAGCGTGATGCTGGTGGATAAGGCCGCCATGGAACGTTCCGGCGCTGTGGCGCAGGGGCTTTCGGCCATCAACACTTACATCGGCGAAAACGCCCCCGAAGACTATGTCCGGATGGTCCGCAACGACCTGATGGGCATCGTTCGCGAAGACTTGATCTTTGACCTGGGCTGCCACGTCGATGACTCCGTTCATCTGTTCGAAGAGTGGGGCCTGCCCGTGTGGAAAAAGAGCGAGGAAGGCAAGACGCTCGACGGCAAGAAGGGCCAGAAAATGGGCACCCTCAAGGGCGGCGCCAAACCGGTGCGTACCGGTAAATGGCAGATCATGATCAACGGCGAATCCTATAAGAGAATTGTTGCCGAAGCCGCCAAATTGGCCATCGGCGATGACAACATCCTCGAGCGCTGCTTCATCGTGGAGCTGCTGCTTGATGCCAACAAGGAAAACCAGATCGCCGGCGCCGTCGGTTTCTCGGTCCGCGAAAACAAGGTTTACATCATCAAGTGCAAGACCATGATGGTGGCTTGCGGCGGTGCGGTCAACATCTACCAGCCCCGTTCGGTCGGTGAAGGAAAGGGCCGCGCCTGGTACCCCGTATGGAACGCCGGTTCCACCTACACCATGTGCATGAAAGTCGGCGCCGAACTGTCCATGATGGAAAACCGTTTCACGCCCGCGCGCTTCAAAGACGGCTACGGCCCGGTCGGCGCATGGTTCCTGCTGTTCAAGGCCAAGGCCCTCAACGGCCTGGGCGAAAATTATGTCGCCAGCGACGCCGCCAAGAAAGAGCTCCAGAAATACGCCCCCTATGGCACCGCGGCCATTACCCCGACCTGTCTGCGCAACCATCTGATGCTGTTTGAAATGAAGGAAGGCCGCGGCCCCATCATCATGGATACGGTCACCGCGCTGGCCGAACTGGGCAAGACCATGGACAAAAAGGAGCTCAAGCACCTGGAGTCCGAAGCCTGGGAAGACTTCCTGGATATGACCTGCGGTCAGGCCAACCTGTGGTGCGCCACCAACACCGAGCCGGAAAAGAAAAACTCGGAGATCATGCCCACCGAACCGTACCTGCTGGGATCTCACTCCGGCTGCTGCGGCCTGTGGACCTCCGGCCCCGATTATTCCTGGGTGCCCGATGCCTACAAAATCAAGGCCGACAACGGCAAGGTCTACAACCGCATGACCACGGTCAACGGCCTGTTCACCGCCGGTGACGGCGTGGGTTGCTCGGGTCACAAGTTTTCCTCCGGCTCCCATTCCGAGGGCCGTATCGCCGCCAAGCAGATGGTGGCCTACGCCATTGATCACAAGGACTTCAAACCGGCGATCGCCCAGACCAAAGAGCAACTGGTGGATATGGTCTACAAGCCGGTTCGCGTCTATCTGGAAAACAGCAAGTACACCACGGCTGAAAACGTCAACCCCGCCTACGTCAAACCAGCCGGCATGGCCCTGCGGCTGATGAAGGCCACCCATGAGTACGGCGCCGGAACGGCGACTTTCTATCAGACCAGTTCCAAGATGCTTGAGATCGTCATGGATCTGCTGGCCACCATGCGCGAAGACTGCGAGAAGCTGGCCGCCGGCGACCTGCACGAACTGATGCGCGCCTGGGAGATCTATCACCGCATCTGGACCGTCGAGGCTCACCTGCGTCACATCCAGTTCCGCAAGGAAACCCGCTACCCCGGCTTCTATTATCAGGCCGACTATCCGGGTCAGGACGACGCCAACTGGTTTGCTTTCGTCAACTCCAAGTACGATCCAAAAGCAGCCAAGTGGAATGTGTTCAAACGCGACTACATCAAGATCATTCCTGATTGATGATCCCGTAGGAGCCACTTAAGTGGATGCGCCTCCAGGCGTCGAAAGGCGCCTGGAGGTTTTTATTACCGATGCACGGTCTGAAATGCTTTTCTTTGGGCGATTTCCTCGTCCTTTTTATCATTTTCCCTTTGCCTAAGCGTTTTTTCGAAACTTCAATACGCGGTAGAGCGCTTAGGCATGCGGAAACTGCACAACCGGCAAGGACCGCCTGAAGTTCCAGGCGCCGACAACGGCATCAGCGCATGAGGCAGATTATTTCCGGTAATTTCTAATGCACGGAGGGATAGCATGACAGTAGATAAAGCAGCCCCGGCAAACGGAAGCATTATGGTTGTTGGTGGTGGCATCAGCGGGTTGACAACGGCCCTGGAAGCAGCCGAAGTGGGGTACGAGGTCTTTCTGATCGAAAAAAATCCTTACCTGGGCGGGCGCGTGGCGCAGCTCAACCAGTATTTTCCGAAGCTCTGCCCTCCGACCTGCGGCCTGGAAATCAATTTTAGGCGCATCAAGGACAACCCGAGAATTCACGTCTTTACCCTGGCCGAGGTGGAAAAAGTCTCCGGCAGCCCGGGCAGTTA
>JBJKSK010000345.1:0-4965 GCA_046704125.1 Desulfobacterales bacterium
TCTCAAGGCGCTGGAGATCAACGCGCAACTGTATAACGGCCTGCGCTCGTCTCGAAACCTCAACGACCTGGGCCGGGTGGTCAAATACCTGTTTGGCATCCAACTGCCGGAAGGCTTCTACCAAAACGCCCAATACTACCACGAGGCCCTGGGAGAAACCCGCTACAGGGTCTTTGATCCCAGAATCTATCGGCTCAAGGCAAAACAGTTCACCGTCAGGCGCCTCGTGGACGCGCTCTATGAACGAATTTTTACGGCCAATCCCATCCGCAGCTACCTTCGACAACTGGCCGTACAACTCGACGGGTTCAGCCAGGCCCGGCAGTCACATGCCGTGGGCACAGACCGGATCCGAGCCCTCATGGAGGCCATCGCCCGCACCAAATCCGTTTTGAAGCGCCCCGAGCTGCAGTGGGTTTCCGGAAAGACCCTGGATCTGGGCAGCGATTTTGATGCGATGATGAACGCGGTGGCCCAGTCCCGGTTTCTGGGTCCCGACCTGCGCCAGGAAATTGAAAGCGAGGGGCAGGCGGATTTCAAAAAGCTTCAGGCGGATCTGTTGAGCCAGCGCACCGCGATGACCGGCCCCTTGCTGGAGCGCAATCCCCATAACGGCCGATTCACTCTGTCCGCCAGCGTCCAGGCCATGGAGACCGACATCGATACCCTGATGGGCGAGTCTTTTATGAAATCCGCACCCGGTTCCAGCCGGCTGAGTCTGGAAATCCCCCCCCGAAGCAGCCTGGTCTGGGACATCGGCCTGCTCAAACAAGCCGTTGATCTGATCGATCCCTACCAGGGTTTCGTGCGTGAAGGGCTTGCCAGCTTTCCAAGCAGCCTTCAGCAGGTCATCGCCTCTACCGCGCAAAACAACTTGGAGAAACAGGTATTCCAAAAAATAGCGGAGGCCCAGCATTTTTCACCCCTTGAGGATCAGTTCGGGGATTTCTCCAAGGAAACCCTCATCAAGGCCGAAATCCGCAACTTCAAAGAAGCTTCCCCCTTGCTGAGCCGGCTGCTCACCTCGCTGAATCAACTCGGCCTCTCCACCTCCGGCCAGACACTTGCCGCTGTGGTCCAATGGCAGATTTCGTCTCTGCTGAGCGCTCTGGACGATTTTCTCAGTGAGGATGACCTCTATGCACCCAAGGGAGACAACTTTGCATGGTGGCAGGGCAATCCCGGACTATCCTTACAGGCGTATCAGGCCGCGGACACCCAGGAGTTGAAAAATTATCTCACCCTGCAGCGGGAACGGATCCGTCAGGTGGCCAAAACCTACGCCGCACCCATCGTTGACTTTTCCCCCACCGGTTTTTTGAGAAGCGACCGGCAGACGCAACAGCGTCTTTTCAAGTGGGAACGGATCTTGGTGGCCCTCAACGGCTACGACAATAAAAAGCCGGCCAACTCGGTAAGCACCCTGGAATCCTTTATCCTCAAGGGCATGGATGCCATCCGGCCCAACAATTATTTCCAGAAACTGCCCCCATCAGCCCTTCATGCGCACTCCAGCGATTTTTTCCTGGAATGCCGCGACCGGTTGCAACGGCTTCTTTATGCGCGATGCCAGCAACTGGCCAGAGCCAAGGCGCATTCCAGCTACAGGCGCCTGGCCGATTTTTTCAATGATAAATTAGCCGGCAATTTCCCTTTCGCACCGGCCACCGAACCGGTTGCCGGTCAAGCCTCACCTGGAGACATCCGGGACTTTTTCACCCGTTTCGACGCCAGTGCACCCTTTCTGCGGCAGGTCTTTTCCCAAGACCTCCAGAGAGATCCGGAGATGGCTTCCGCCCGCGATTTTCTGTGGGAAATGGGAAAAGTGCGGCAATTTTTAGCCTCCTTTTTAAAGCCCGATGATCATGGCAACCTGGCACCGGTGCCTGCCTTCGACGTTTCAATGGCTTTCCGGGTCAACCGGTCCTACGAGATAGGCGGAAACCAGATCATCGGCTGGCAAATGAGATTGGCTGACCATACCTATTCCATCGCCGATACGAATCCCGTCGGTCGATGGCGCGCCGGTGATCCGGTCGTGGTATCGCTGCGCTGGGCCAAGGACTCCACCGTAGAGCCGGTCTTTGCCGGGCAGGCTTCTGGCATCCAGATTTCAGGACGCACGGTGCGATATCGATTCGGCGGCCAATGGTCCCTGCTGCTTTTGCTTGAGCGTTATGCGGCATCCCCCGGAGACTTCACCGGTCTGGTCGACTCCAGACCCGACACCCTGAGGTTTCAGATCGAAACCAAACATGTGGTCGCCGGCGAGCCTTCCGGAGAGATGACACCGGCCCAGGTCTATATCCGCATCAGGCTGAAAACGCCGAACAAGAACCAAAAGCTTCTCCGATTGCCCGTTTTTCCGCATGTGGCACCGCCGCTGCATTGGAACTACCCGGCACCACCAACGGGCTGACCTTTCGGATAGAAAAGACAAAGGGCGGAACAGAAAGAAACGTCGGAATGAATCAAGACACGGAAAAAGAAAACGTATCCGAACCGCTGGCCGCCGCAAGCTCCGGCGATGATTCGTCGGTGTTTTCAGAAACACCCGACCCCTTGCTGGCGCCCATCCACGGGTTGAATCCGGCCGGTGAATCGCTGCGGTACACCGATGTCTACGACCAAATTCAAAACGCCCGCCGCCAGGACGACCCGGGCCTGCCTCAAGGGGCCTGGGAACGCGAACTGAAGCGGGCGGACTGGCCGCAGGCCGCACAGCTTTGCCGCAACGCCCTGGAAAAACGCTCCAAGGACCTGCAGATCTCCGTCTGGCTGCTGGAGGCATGGCTTCACGACGATGGTTTCTCCGGAGTCGCCCGGGGACTGGCCCTGCTTTTGGCGCTGTGCGAGCGGTTTTGGGAAAATATGTATCCGGAAATAACCGACGGGGATCTGGAGCCGAGACTCGCCCCCCTGATCTGGATGAACGAAAAGCTCTCCCTGGCCTTGAAAACGATTCCCGTCGCCGAGCCCCGCTCGGCGGAGCATCGGCCTTATAACTTCGCCGACTGGGAAAGCGCCAATCATCTGGAAAAAACAGTGGCCATGGACCGCTCGGCGCTGGAGCGGGCAGAGGCGGCGGGACGGGTGACCCGGGCCAAATTTTTGGGAAGTGTCCTGTTTACCCCGCGAGCCTTTTATCAGCAGCGTTTCAACGAACTGGGAGAAAGCATCGAGGCCTGCGAGGCGCTCAACCAATTCTTAGAGGCCCGGTGCGCCGCCAGTGCACCCAGCCTCAAAACCTTCCTGGACATTCTGGAAGGCATCCGGCTCAAAGTCGGCAATTTCCTCGACGAAAAGCAGGAAGAGGACCCGCAGCCGCTTCCGGGGGAAACAGCCCGGGAGGATGAATTGGAAAAACGACGGCCGGATTCGGATAAGCCAAGGGCTTTTCTTTCCATTCGAAACCGTACCGAGGCCTACCAGATGCTCTCGGATGCCGCCGACTATCTTCTCATCCACGAACCCCACAGCCCGGTACCCTACCTGGTCAAGCGGGCCGTGTCCTGGGGCCAGATGTCTCTTACCGGGCTGCTGGCCGAACTGGTCAGCGACGAACACGACTTGAATCAAATCTTAAAGCTTCTTGGCATCGGCCAGGCAGACCTCACATAGACTTTAATTAAATGCTCTTACGCTGAACACAAAAAATGACACGCTGCTTTAACTCACCGCCAATGTAAGGAGGAAACCATGTCCGAAAGCACACAGCACAAGATAGACCGCGTTCGACCGCCCCGGGTTCAGATCACCTATGACGTGGAGATCGGCGGCGCCATCCAGACCAAGGAGCTTCCCTTTGTCGCCGGCATCATGGCGGATCTTTCCGGAATGCCCGAAGAAGCGCTGCCCAAAGTCAAGGACCGCAAATTCGTGGAAATCGACCGGGACAACTTCAACGGCGTTCTGGCGGCCATCCACCCGAGACTTCGCTTCACGGTGGACAACCGGCTGGCCAAAGACGGCAGCCAACTGCCCGTGGAACTCAAGTTCAGCCATATGGACGATTTCAACCCCATCAGCGTTCTTAAACAAATCGAACCGCTTAGAAAACTCTATGAAGCTCGACAGCGGCTGTCGGACCTGATGACGAAACTCGACGGCAACGACGATCTGGACAGCCTGATCCAAAACGCCATCGCCAGCACCGAGCGTCTGGAGGAACTCAAGGCTCTGACCCACGATGCGCAAGCGCCGGATGCCGAATAACCCAGCAGCAGCCAACCAACTCCATCGGAGGACCACAAGCCGCTCCGAGGTTTTCATTCATGGGAGGGACACATGGAAGAAGAAATCAAACAGCAGGAAAGCGCCGCTACCGCAACGGAAACAAAAGAGCTGACCCTGCTCGATCAAATTGTGCTTCAAGGCCGGATGATCCGGGATGAATCCCAGCTGCCTTATGCCCGCGATCTCGTTGGCGAGCTGGTCACCCAGATTCTCGACGAAGGCATGGTCATCGGCGCCGACTCCGCGGCCATGATCTCGGACCGGATCGCGCAAATCGATCAATTGATCACCGACCAACTCAACGAAGTGATGCACACCCCCGCTTTTCAGAAGCTTGAGGCCTCCTGGAGAGGGCTTCATTTTCTGGTGATGAATTCCGAAACCGGATCGATGATGAAGCTTCGACTGCTCAACATCACCCAGCAGGAGCTGCTCAAGGATCTGGAAAAAGCCGTCGAGTTTGATCAAAGCGCCCTGTTCAAA
Organism: Desulfobacterales bacterium; assembly: GCA_046704125.1. GTDB lineage: Bacteria > Desulfobacterota > Desulfobacteria > Desulfobacterales > JBJKSK01 > JBJKSK01. Next base: position 4,720 of record JBJKSK010000345.1, read on the forward strand.
AAAATCTACGAGGAAGAATACGGAACCTTCGGCGGTTATCCGTACACCCTGCTGGTCGGGGACTACGAGTTCGGCCGGCACCCCCAGGACATGGCCCTTCTTGAAAAGCTGGCCAACGCGGCGTCAGCAGCTCATGCCCCCTTTATCGCCGCGGCCAGCCCCAAACTTTTCGACATGGACAGTTTCGTCCAGATGGGAACCCCCAGGGACCTGAGCAAGATCTTTGAAAGCCAGGAGCTGATCAAA